>DMJL01000157.1 GCA_003451785.1 Bacteroidales bacterium | reverse complement strand
GTGTGGCCTATACCAACATGACCATTGATATTTTTGTCTTTGACATTGCTGATAAGCTCCGATACTTTCCCTCTGTTTTTGTAGAGTTTCAGTCCTCCATCGAGCAGGGCAAGACCTGCACTATCGTAACCACGGTATTCAAGCCGTTGCAATCCTTTTATCAATACGGGATAGGCTTCCCGTGGGCCAACATAGCCTACAATTCCGCACATAATTAAATATTTTGCAGATTAATGAATTACCTAAAAGATGTATAGACAATTTGAACGCGCAAAGGATTGCTTTGGCGCCCTGGTCCTCGAAAAACTACTCGACGAGCATTATCCGATGCTCCTGAAACCACAATTGCCAGATCGTTGTTGGGGTTTACCCCTTTTAAGACTTCCTGTAGATGCTTGGTAATATTAAATGTGAATTGCTTAGTTGCGGGATCGTATTCACCTCCAAAATACTCTTCATCCATGCCGCTATCCCGAATAGGGAGCTTTGCACCTTGGGGTGTGATTTGATAAATATGCAAAAACTGTGCGGGGTCAAATCCTTCAGTTACAAACAATTCGTCAACAGGTACAATCAACTTGGCTTGGTTGATGGTTACATTAGGCATTTGGGCAATGTTCATAAGATGGGGCAACCTTATGCGGCTGCGCAATCCTCCTAAGGATTTGACGAACAGCAGACTATCGCTTTTTTGCTGAGGAGTTTGCAACAATTGCCTCAAGAATGGATTGGCATTCTGAAAATCGAAGTGCTCGACATGGGTAAACCTTTGCGCAAATGAAGTAATCCTAAACGATTGCGTTCTTTGCCTACGAACAGTATCGGCAGCATCGTGATAGTACAAAGTGAGCGATGTAAAAGAGCCAAACATATCGATATTAAAAATTGCACCACCCTCATTAAAATCGTTAGCAACCGTTACCTTCAGCCCTTTAAAATACTCAAGAAAATTCTGAACATTCCTAAAAGCTGCTGTGCCATTGGCATTTATTAATTTTTGACCAAGTTGGTCGCTTAGCCGCATGGTGAAGTGGGGATGACGGAAAATAGTATCAACCAACACACTATCTCTTGGTGCCGGCCTCAAAATACGCTCGCCTACTACAGTATTGTAAATCTGTACCTGATGATTGCTATTTATGCGATCGCCCTGGGGAAGGTTTTCTTTAAGCTCAAAAACCCTAACAGTCTGGAGCGTCTCAACATTGCCAGCGTAATCGCCCGTATAATGAAAACCCATTACCAACGAGTCGAGTACCGGACGGGTACCCAATGTAAAGTTGTTGGTAGGCAAACGAAACTCTGCAACAATGCTTGCCCGCGTTTTTCCAAAAACGGGATCGTGCATCATACCCAATAGATTTTGAAACGACAAGTTGGTAGGAACTGAGTCGTCAATTTCCATGAAACCCACCACACTCAAAGTGTCGGTGCGCTTAAACATGGCTTGGTCGTCGATAAACTGAAGACCTAATTGGTCAGGCTCAGTACAACTATGCAATGCAGAACCAAAGAAAATTGCCGCCAACAAAATGGGCAACGATGAAAGAAGAAATTTCTTTAAAAGGGGATAGAAAATTGTTTTCAATATTTGCTTTTTATACAATGAAACGCCATACGGAATGCCGCGCAAATTTAAACAGATTTTATTGTGATACCACAGGCTCCTTCATCAGGATTTCATCATAAAATTCGTTAAAGGCCTCGATATAGGTTTCCGTAGGATGATATTCCAATAAAGGCTTGTTGCTTTGCCTTGCAAATTCAGCAACTTCTGGGTTTATCTCAGGACTACCAATAATTACTGCATCGGAATAGTGTATGGCTACTTTGCTAAGATTCACGAAAGTGGGATTGCTCAACAGGCTAACAGCTTCTTTATCCAAATCCTTGCAGATAATTTTTTTAGGGAGTGCGGCATTTAGGCTTTCGTCGAAATCATCATTGTAAATTGAGTACACCACTTTGGTATCGCTAAACATAGGGTTGTCCTTTACAACTGCCTTAATATACAAAGGCATAAGGCTGGTAAACCAACCGTTGCAATGAATAACATCTGGGCTCCATCCAAGTTTTTTTACAGTTTCTATCACTCCCCGAGCAAAGAAAATTGCCCGCTCGTCGTTATCGGCAAAGCATTTTCCTGCTTTATCAGAAAGGGTGAACTTCCGGCTAAAAAAGTCTTCGTTGTCAATAAAATAAATTTGCATCCTTGCAGCTGAAATGGATGCAACTTTTATAATCAGCGGATGGTCAGTGTCATTAATTACAAGGTTCATGCCCGAAAGCCTGATAACTTCGTGCAATTGATTTCGCCTCTCGTTGATGCTTCCGTATTTTGGCATAAAAGTGCGAATTTCCTTGCCGCGTTCCAAAATGCCTTGGGGAAGCCGGCGACCAATAAGCCCCATTTGGCTTTCCTTAAGATAGGGTGTTATCTCTTGCTGAACAAATAGTACCTTTGGTTTTTCCATATACACAAACTATTGATTGTTAGACCTGTGAAACAATTTGCAAAATTACAGAAATTTATCCGATTTTTCAAATTTAGGATTAGTTTTGCCGATTTGTTTTTCGCCTGCTTCTTTAATTGGCTACATTTGCAATTGCGCAGAAAAACAATGGTTTTGTAAAAGATAACAGGCTTTCAGAGGATAGCCTTTTTGTACCCTAATGATTGCCTTAGTGAAAAAAAACCTTGCCACCTACCTCAAGCAATTAGTCTTTTTGGCTATCGGATTGCTGATTCTGTGGTTAGTAACCCGCGAACAAGACCTAAACCAGATATGGTTCTACCTGAGAAACGCAAACTTTTTGTGGTATGTACCGGCAATAGCGGCAGGCATACTTAGCCATTATACCCGGGCATTGCGCTGGAAAATCTTAATCAACTCCCTTGGGCAAAAGGTGCGTACCACCGATGTGTTTTATGCTGTAATGGTGGGTTATTCTGTAAACCTTGCAGTTCCCCGCCTTGGTGAAATCACAAAATGTGTTGCCATTACCAAATCGTACGGTATCCCGCTCAACCGTATGGCCGGAACAATGGTAGCCGAAAGACTTTTCGATATGCTAACGCTGGCTCTGCTTCTAATATTTACCATCGTATCGCAATCGCACTTCATTATGGGTTTTCTCAATCAATTACTATTGCATAGAGTTGCAGAAATCGCAAGCCACGAGCCATGGTTGTTGATTGGATTGGCTTTGGGTGGTTTGGCTCTAATGGTAGTTGCGTTCATTGCTTTAAGGCGATGGCTTGCCGACTCTCGCCCCGAGAGCAAGGGTGCTCGACTTAAGAATCAAATCATTGGATTCAAAGAAGGTATCAAAACAATGTATATGATGCAAAACAAATTTCGCTTCATTGTACTCACTTTTATCATTTGGATTCTTTATTTCCTAACTGCATTTTTGGGCTTTCTTGCAATAGAAGCTACCCAACATCTACCGATAATGGCTGGAGTTACGCTGCTTGCAATGGGAAGTTTGGGCATTTTGGCACCCGTGCCTGCAGGGATTGGCACCTTTCACTTTATTACAATCGCCACACTCACCATGCTTTACGGCATAGCCTCCGAGCCAGCTACCACTTATGCATACCTATCGCACATCATGCAGGTATTTCTTATCATTGCCACAACAGGCACTATTTGGATTTACCGATTTTTGAAAACGCACAAAACCGCCAAACAGGGAGTTTAGGCATTTAAGAGCATTGTAGCCTTGCACTTCCTTGTAGAACAATTATAAAATTTTGCATCATGGGCACCAACATCGAATTAATTCAATCCAAAATAATTGGCTTAGACCAATACGATAATCTGAAGCGGCTTATTAGCACATGGAGGCTTTTTAATAAAAAAATCGTTTTCACCAACGGCTGTTTCGATATTATTCATCTTGGGCACATAGATTATCTTGCAAAAGCAGCAGAGCATGGCAGCGTGTTGGTTGTAGGCTTAAATACCGATGCGTCCATCAAAAGAATTAAAGGCCCATCGCGACCCATAAACAATGTATTAGCGCGAAGCATGGTATTGTCTTCCCTCTGGTTTGTGGATTTAGTGGTGCATTTTGACCAAGACACTCCATACGAGCTTATAAAAATCGTACAACCCGACTTTTTAATTAAAGGCAACGACTACAAGCCCGAAGAGATTGTCGGTTACGATATAGTAAAAGCTAATAATGGGCAGGTGATAACTTTGGATTTCTTAGAAGGCTACTCCACAACCGGCATTTTGCAAAAAGGCCTTCAGAAGTAGCAACCATATTGAGGGCAGACCCATTGCCCATAATCAGACTTTTGGTTCGAATCTCAATAGATTTGTATAACTTCGAAGTCGGAAAACACATTGCAAGTCATAAGAGATATTCATGGAAAAATCAGAAAAACACCCCACCGGTCTTAGGCTATATTTACCCCTGATTTTGGCATTAGTTCTTGTAATAGGCTTTTTGCTTGGGGTAAAACTATCATCAAACAATCGGGCATCGGTAACGCGATTTTTAAGCCCAAGCCATGGGCAAAATGAGCTACTGAATCATTTAATCAACTACATAAGCATTTCTTATGTTGACTCTATAGACCAGCAACAGTTGGTAGAGGAGACTATCCACGCTCTACTTCGCAACCTAGACCCCCACTCCACTTTTATTCCTGCCAGGGACTTTCAGGCTATGAACGATCCTTTGATGGGTAGTTTTGAAGGCATTGGCATTGAGTTTAATATGATATTAGACACAGTTGTGGTAATCAATCCCATAGCCGGAGGTCCCAGCCAGAAAGCAGGGCTTATGCCGGGAGACCGTATTGTGAAGGTTGGCGACGAAAACATTGCGGGTGTAGAACTTCCGACCAACGATGTTGTGCGACGCCTTAGGGGCGAGAAAGGAACAGAGATAACGGTGAAAGTACTCAGGCGTGGAGTAGCCGATTTGCTGCCGTTCACCATAGTTAGAGATGTGATACCACAATATAGCTTAGACATTGCCTATATGGTGGACGAAAACATCGGCTATATTCGACTCAACAAATTTTCAGCTACTACCCATCAGGAGTTTGTTACAGCCATGCGCCAGTTACAAGAGGAAGGCATGAAGCAACTTATACTCGATTTGCGCGGCAATGGCGGTGGTGTAATGGATGCTTCTATTGCACTCGCCGATGAGTTCTTGAGTGCGCAAAAGCTGATTGTTTATACCGAAGGGTTCAACCGTCAGCGACAGGAAGTTTACTCCCGTAGAGGCGGTGGTTTTGAGACCCAACCATTAGTAATCCTTATTGACGAATGGTCGGCATCGGCAAGTGAGATTGTTGCAGGGGCAGTACAAGATCATGATAGGGGCATCATAATAGGCCGCCGATCCTTTGGCAAAGGGTTAGTGCAGGAGCAAGTGAACTTGGCCGATGGCTCGGCACTGCGGCTCACTGTAGCAAGGTATCACACACCTTCGGGTAGAAGCATTCAAAGGCCCTATCAACAAGGTGAAGAACAATATTATTTCGATTTGATGCAAAGAATGATGGGCGATGCCGAAAATCCTCCCCAACCCGAGGAGCTAGGTGACACTATTCAATTCCGAACTTCAGCCGGAAGGATTGTGTTTGGCGGTGGTGGTATAACACCCGACATTGTTGTGCCCATGCAGTCGGGAGAACAATTTGTTTTTTTCAATCAAGCCGCAAATAAAGGTCTTATCAATAGGTTTGCATTCAACTATTCTGACCGCAACCGAGCAGCACTGATGAGATTTGCCAACGCCGATGCTTTTGTAACCAACTTCACCATTTCGCAAGGCATTCTCAACGACTTTTTGGGTTTTGCCAGGGCAGAAGGTCTATCTATCCCATCACAAGTACATCCCGAGAGTTTGGCACTCATACGCCAAAATCTCAAAGCCCTTATTGGCAGGAATATTTTTGGAGCGGAAGCATTTTTTCCAGTGCTTCTTCAGCGCGATCAGACATTTACAAAAGCAGTGGATGTTTTGAGGCAAGGCACTTACCGTGAGCTTACAGCAGGTGTTGCAAGACCTTAAAGACCTAATTGTTCGCTTATTTGCTGCATAGCTTCTAAAGACAAGGCCACGAATTCATCGAGCTGTACTCCAATGGTTTCGCACTCCATAATGGCTTCGCGGCTCACACTGGCAGCAAAAGCCTTTTCTTTCATGCGCTTTACAACAGATTTGGGCTTCACGCTGCCTACTTTTTTGTCGGGATAAACCATTGCAGTTGCCGTAATCAAGCCGGTGATGGTTTCCGAACATGCAAGCGCATGGTGCAATTTTGCTGTGCGAGGGAGTTGATGGGATGCATGTTCGTTATGCACCAAAATTGCATCAATTACATCGTTGCCAACATTATACTGCTGAAGTATTTTAGCTGTTTCCAAAGTGTGCTGCTGCATGTTGCCCATGGTAATCTCCACATCCAGATCGTGCAACAAACCAGCCAATCCCCACAACTCAGGGTCTTCACCTAATCTTTCTGCCATCTTGCGCATTACGGCTTCAGAAGCCAAGCAATGACTAATAGTGCGCGGGTTCTTTACATATTGGTGCAGCAACACCAATGCTTCTTCTCTTTCCATTTCCGGAGTGTTATTAAAAAAAATAAAAACCAAATACTACTAAGACCAAGGCTGCATGAGCCGCATGGCATCATCGAATGTTGATACAGGAAGTTGGCAGCTATTGCTACTGCAAACATAAAATACAGCCGATTCCTTATTGTACCTATCCATAAACAA
>DMJL01000145.1 GCA_003451785.1 Bacteroidales bacterium | reverse complement strand
ATAATTTGGTGCGACAGTAGGGCTGTATCCATTGGTGAAAAAGCTTTTCTTGAAATAGGACCTGGGCGGTGTCTATCATCGCTGCTCAACTCACCGGGAAATTTTACTGCAGCAAAACTCAAGTGGGTAAAAGACCATGAGCCTGATATTTTTGAAAAGATTCATAAGTTAATGTTGCCGGGCGATTATATTGCCATGCGGCTTACGGGAGAAATTGCTACAACATTTTCCGGGCTTTCGGAAGGCATTTTCTATGATTTTAATAATTATGCCTTGTCGGATATGGTTATGGATTATTTCGGATTTGACCGAGAGCTTATTCCAGCGGTACTTCCAAGCTTTTCTGACCAAGGTCGTTTGAGCAATTCTGCGGCTTCGGTGCTAGGGCTTATACCCGGAATGCCGATTACCTACAGGGCAGGAGATCAGCCCAATAATGCATTTTCGCTCAATGTCTTGCGCCCAGGAGAAGTAGCGGCCACCGCTGGCACATCCGGGGTAGTTTATGGCATAAGCGATGTGATTTGCTACGACCCTGAGTCGCGAGTAAACACCTTTGCCCATGTAAATCATTCTGCCGAAGCCAACCGATTGGGTGTGCTGCTGTGTATAAATGGAACCGGTATCACCAATTCATGGTTAAAGCGTATAGCATCAGCTGGTTCGCTAAGCTATGAACAGATGAATGCAATGGCAGCCAAAGTAGCAGTAGGTTCGGAAGGCATTTCGGTATTGCCTTTTGGTAATGGAGCCGAGAGAATGTTGGGCAATAAAGCACCGGGTTGCTCCATTGAAGGGCTAGATTTTAACCGCCACGGAATCGCCCATTTGATAAGAGCAGCCCACGAAGGTATTGCCTTTGCTTTCAAGTATGGAATGGAGATCATGCATTTAACAGGGATACATCCCGAAGTAATAAGAGCAGGGGATAGCAATATGTTTCTAAGCCCAATTTTCAGGCAAACATTGGCTACTATTAGCGGAAATACTATTGAGCTATACAATACCGACGGGTCGCAAGGTGCTGCAAGGGCTGCTGGCCTGGGTGCAGGAATTTACAAGAATTTTAACGACGCATTTAGCGGTCTGAAAGTAGTAAACACCATCTATCCTGAGGTGGAAAATGTTGAAAAACTTTCAGAAGCATATCACAAGTGGAAATTTGCTTTAAGTAGCAAATCACATCAAATTGAAAACAACTAAAAACTCAAGTTTAATTTTTTTACCTACAATTATGAACTATTTAACAGGCGAAAAAGAATTTTTTAAAGGAATTGGAAAGATAAAGTTTGAAGGTCGGGAGAGCGACAATCCTTTGGCATTCAAGTTTTATGATGAGAACAAAGTGATTGCCGGTAAAACCCTGAAAGAGCACATGCGTTTTGCGGTGGCTTACTGGCATACATTCTGTAGCACAGGTGGCGACCCTTTTGGACCAGGAACCAAGGTTTTGCCTTGGAACGAATCGGGCGATGCTCTTAAGCGTGCTAAAGACAAACTGGATGCAGCATTTGAGTTTGCTACAAAGATGGGTATTCCATATTATTGCTTCCATGATTTCGACCTTATTGACGAAGGATCAAGCATTCAGGAGTCAGAAAAACGCCTTCAGACTATCGTAGATTATGCCCGCGAAAAGCAAGCTGCCTCAGGCATGAAACTTCTTTGGGGCACTGCCAATCTTTTTTCTCATCCAAGGTATATGAACGGGGCTGCTACCAATCCCGATTTTAATGTATTGCCTTATGCTGCCACGCAAGTGAAAAATGCTTTGGATGCAACTATTGCGCTCGGTGGTGAAAATTATGTTTTTTGGGGTGGGCGCGAAGGCTATAACTCGTTGCTCAACACCAATTTGAAACTCGAAACCGAAAACTTTGCGAGATTCCTTCATTTGGCCAAAGATTATGCTCGTAAGAATGGATTCAACGGTACATTTCTCATCGAACCTAAGCCTATGGAGCCAACCAAGCACCAGTACGATTACGATTCCGCGACCGTTATTGGATTTCTTAGACAATTCGGACTTGACAAGGATTTTAAATTGAATATCGAAGTAAACCATGCAACTCTTTCAGGTCATACTTTCCAACACGAGTTGCAGGTAGCCGCCGATGCTGGTATGTTGGGTAGTATTGATGCAAATCGCGGTGATTACCAAAATGGTTGGGATACAGACCAGTTTCCTGTAAACATTACAGAGTTGGTTGAGGCCATGTTGGTGATAATTGACGCAGGAGGTTTTACAAAGGGCGGTATTAATTTTGATGCTAAAACGCGTCGCAACTCTACCGACCTCGAAGATTTGTTTATTGCACATATCGCTGGCATGGATGCTTTTGCCAAGTCGTTTGAGATTGCCCATAATATTCTTGAGAAATCGCCCTATCGCAAAATGCTCCAAGAGCGTTACAGCTCTTTCACTAGCGGGTACGGAAAAGATTATATTGATGGAAAACTTACGCTCGAAAGTCTGCGCGATTTAGCTCTGCAAAACGGCGAGCCTCGTCAAATCAGCGGTAAGCAGGAGCTTTACGAAGCTATGTTGAACCAGTATATTTTTTAAATCAAATTTCAGATCTAAACTACCCTCCACTTGCATCAACTTTGAAAAAGTTGATGCAAGTTTGGTTATAGCCAAAACATTCAAGTTCGGCTACTTCATTTTGATGACCAATGATGAGTCCATAGGTCGCAATGAGATACTGACCAGCTACTGGAACAGAGATCGGGTATAAAAAATATTTGACTTAATAGAAGCAAGATAGAAGGCGCAAGACTGAGTGCAAATGGCCAATTCAACACAGATGCACGGATGTTTATAAATTTCGCAGCCCTGACTATCGTATCTGAATTGATTAAGAGAATGCGAATGGCGAACCTGTTCAGAAAGTACACCGTTAGCGAACTGCTTGCAGAATCAAGAAGAATTAAGTACACGAAAGAAACAGACGAAATAATCATCAGCAAAATATCAAACAGAAAAGACTAATTTTTGAAGGATTGCCAATAGATATCGAAAAACTTTATCGATATTAATTGTGATATATATTTTAGGATAGTACCCAAGGTGAAACCACAATGTATGCTAAGAAAAGCCAGTAGTGAACTTTGCGAAATGCTTTGCGCCCCTTGCGGTTAAGTTCTTTCATAACCACTTGTAAGGCTGTTCTGATATGGCAAAATAGCGCGAAATAAAAGGTATAAAAAACTTATGATGCCTTCTGCGGGCATTATTACAACCATATCAAAAGCGCTTATATTCGTTCCCAGCGAATTTGCTACAAATCCAAATCAAGGCTTATTTGCTTTTTGCGGTCGCCGGGCTTTATAGGTGGTTCGCTTTGCTTTTCACCCGCAACGGGTTTCGGTTTTTGTGCCACTGCCGATTCGGTGGGCTTCTCTGTTTCCATCAAAGGCTCCGTTTGGTTTATCAGCCATTCGTACATATTCTCAGCAATTTCCACTGCTTGCTCGCCATTATCTTCGAGTGATTCAGCAACAACTTCTTCCTCCTCTGTATCTTGCTTCAAAGGCTCTATCCATTCCATGGCTGCAATCTCGCCCTGCGATACCCTCTTGCCCTTAGCTTTGTATCCCTTAACTCCAATAAAAGACTCAACATCAATCTCTTCCACAGTTTCGGTCTTTCGGGCAGTTGCTTTCAAATCTACTTTTAGCCGAGGATAGGGTTCATCGGAAATCAACAAAAGTTTATTGTCCGGATGGTCGCCAATAAACACTGTAGATTTTCCATTTGGCTCCGGCTCAAACCGTTTCAGATAAGCAAAGCCAGACTCTGCATCGTGGAATACTGCGGAAATCACCAGTCCTTCCTTTATTTTTCGGAGCAATAGGGGTTTTTCTTCAAAATGCTGCCCCAACTCAAAACCTGTTATCCGATAAGTACCATTGGCGAAAACCGCCAGCAATTTATCGTCGCCTTTGAACGCTCCAACATACATTCCTCGCTTGTCGGTATTGAGCCGCATTACTGTATCGTCGAACCAAATACCTATGGCTCCCAAGGTGGAAATCCCTTGTCCTTTGAGAACAACCTTTCTGATGGGATGCTTGGTTACCAAGTTTCCGGTGGCCGACCTGCCTTTGATAGCTAAATCGGCAAAGTCAACATCAAATTGCAATTTTCTTAGCTTGGGATTATGCCGCAGAGATACTGTAACCACCTCAGCCTCACCATTGGGATTTGCAGTAAAATACAACACTTTGCTTCCTTTTGCTCCCCGTGTGAGATCGTATTCTTTATCGCGGGTTATGCCTTTCACAGCAAAGCGCTTCATGTATGCCGCCCCCTTTGGGCCATCTAAATACACTAAATTATAAGTAGTTCGTTCGTCATTTTTTTCAAAAACACCTATATGAATAATGCCTTTCCCTACAAACGATTTGGCAGAAACCTTTGTAACCATAAAAGTGCCATCTTCCCTAAAAACGATAATATCGTCAATATCAGAACAATCGCAAACATATTCATCTTTCTTCATACCCGTTCCGGCAAAGCCCTCTGAGCGGTTTACATAGAGCTTTTCGTTGGCAACAGCCACTTTAGTTGCTTCAATTGTGTCGAAGAATCGAATTTCGGTTTTCCGCTCCCGCCCTTTGCCGTATTTCTCCTTTATTCGCAGATAGTAATCAATGGCATATTGCACAAGATTTTGAAGATGGTGGTTTACCTTCTCCAACTTTGCCTCTAATTCCCGAATAAGTTCGTCGGCTTTGAATCCATCAAATCTCGAAATGCGCTTGATTTTAATCTCCGTAAGGCGCAAAATATCTTCCCGAGTGATGGTGCGGTAAAATTTCTTCTTATATGGCTCAATGCCCATATCAATGGTTTCAATTACCGAATCCCAAGTTTCGCATTCTTCAATTTTGCGGTAAATGCGCTTCTCAATAAAAATCTTTTCCAAACTGGAAAACAGCAATTGTTCGAGTAGCTCGTGTTTCTCTATTTCCAACTCGCTTTTCAGCAATCGAAGGGTATGGTTGGCCGATATTTTGAGCAATTCGTTTACATCCAGAAAACGCGGCTTATTGCCATCTATAACGCAGCTATTGGGCGAAATGCTTACTTCGCAGTCGGTGAATGCAAATAGGGCATCAATGGTTTGGTCGGGAGAGATTCCCGGCATCAGGTGCACCAGAATTTCTACATTCCTTGCGGTATTGTCTTCAATTTTGCGGATTTTAATTTTGCCTTTATCGTTGGCGGCAACAATGCTATCCATAAGGCTACCGGTGGTGGTTCCGAAAGGAATTTCTGAAATCACCAGAGTTTTTTTATCCAAGATGGATATACGGGCTCTTAGCCTTACTTTGCCACCTCGCAATCCACCATTATACTTTGAAAAATCGGCCAAGCCACCTGTGGGAAAATCGGGTAAAATGTCGGGTTCTTCGCCTTGATAGTATCGTATGGTGCTATCAATCAACTCTACAAAATTGTGGGGCAGAATTTTGGATGCCAGCCCCACAGCTATTCCTTCTACACCTTGGGCAAGAAGCAAAGGGAATTTTACAGGCAGCACAATAGGTTCTTTGTTTCTGCCATCGTAACTGGGTCTCCATTGGGTAGTTTTGTTGTTGAAAACTACATCTAATGCAAATTTAGATGGTCGTGCTTCAATATATCGTGGCGCAGCGGCACTATCGCCCGTGTAGATATTCCCCCAGTTGCCCTGAGTGTCGATAAGTAAATCTTTTTGTCCCAACTGAACCAATGCATCGCCAATGGATGCATCGCCATGGGGATGGTATTTCATACTATGGCCAATTATGTTGGCTACTTTGTTGTAGCGGCCATCGTCCATCTCTTTCATGGAATGCAAAATGCGACGCTGCACCGGCTTCAGCCCATCGCGCACATCGGGCACTGCCCGCTCCAAAATCACATAAGATGCATAGTCAAGAAACCAATCTTGATACATGCCGGAAAGCCTCGAAGTGGTAGATTCTTTTATGGGATTATCATCTGCAGAAGAAAACCCATTCTCACCCTCTCCGTTATAATCCTGGTTGGGGTCGCGTTCGTTTGCCAAATCACTCATAGATACAAAAAACTTACTTTGCCTTTAAAATAAAAGCAAGTGCAAAAATAGCATATTAATATGCCTGTAGGGGATTGTTAATAAAAGTTACAATGCTTTGGTTAGAGGCAGTCCTTTATGTTGCTCATGAAAAATCCCATGCTCATACACAAGGTTTCCGTTTACAAAAGTGTGGGTTATTTTGCTGGAAAATTTTGCACCCATCAAAGGCGACCAATTGCATTTGTACAAAATATTCTCTTCTGAAACGGTATAAGAATCATTCAAATCCACCAGTACTAAGTCTGCAAAATATCCTTCTCTTATGAATCCCCTTTCGGGAATCTGATAAAGAATTGCTGGATTGTGGCACATTTTTTCAACGATTTTTGCTAAGGAAATTTTGCCTTGTTTGTAGAACTCCAACATAATATTCAACGAATGCTGTACTATGGGCGCGCCCGACATGGATTGAAGGTAGGGTTGCTTCTTTTCTTCTAACGCGTGTGGGGCATGATCGGTGGTTACAATATCAATGCGGTCATCCACCAATGCCTTCAAAAGCTCATCGCGGTCGGCAGCACTTTTTATGGCCGGGTTCCATTTGATAAGTACTCCCAATCTATCGTAGTCGGCATCAGTAAACCACAGATGATGCACCGACACTTCGGTGGTGATGTTTTTTTCTAGCAGCGGAATATCGTTGCGAAACAGATTCGTTTCTTCTGCTGTGGTAAGATGCAGTATATGCAATCTGCCATCATGTTCCCGAGCCAACCCAATGGCCATCTTAGTAGCTTCTAAACAAGCCTCATGGCTGCGAATTGCAGGATGCGCCCCAATGGGTATCTGATCGCCGTATTTTTGGCGGAAGGCTTGTTCGTTCTCTTCAATGATCTTTTCCTTTTCGGCGTGTATGGCTACTATGCATTTGCAGGCAGCCAACAATCTACCAAGAGTAGCGGCATTGTCGGCCAACAAATTGCCTTTGCCGCTGAAGTACAATCCATCGTCGGATACGGCAAAATACTCAGAAGTACTGCTGCTGCATATTTCATCAATGTTTTGGTCGTTAACACCCATGAAAAAACCGAAGTTTACCAGCGACTTTTCGCCGGCAATCGCCATCTTTTCGTTTAGAATCTGCCGTGATAAAACATTGGGGCGAGTGTTGGGCATATCTATCACGGAGGTTACACCTCCTGCAACAGCAGCCCTGCTTTCGGTGTAAAAATCGCCCTTGTGGGTTAATCCCGGATCGCGAAAATGTACTTGACAATCAATTATTCCAGGCAGCAAATATTGCCCGCTGCCGTCAATTACCCTAGCATTTTCGGGAATGAAAAATTTTCCGATTTTTGAAATGCGACCGTCGGAAATCAAAATATCTGCCAATTCAATCTTTCCTTCATTTACTATGGAGATGTTTTGAATACAATAGGCTTGATGCATTGTAATGGCTTAAAATTTGAGACTTTTCATTTAATTGCAGCACCGAAAAACGCAAAAGTTTTCCAATAGCCAAAAGTATCAAAAAGAAACGCTTCCCATGTTAACAGAATAAATAATCCAGCCTTTTTGAAGAACTATAAGGTGATTGCTCTCGTTAATTATAGCCTTAATGCAACCAATGGAGAATTTTAAAAGTGTTGAATCAGAGATTGAGCAAGTCTTTTCCGGAGTCTTTCAACAAAATAACCGACCATCGGATTATCACCAAAGAACTTAGAATGGCTCCCAAAGTATCGAGCCAGATTATGTTCCAAATCATTGCAGCAGTGAGTCCCACAATTGCTGTAAAACTGGTAAGGGCATCGGCTATTACATGGAGGTATGCAGCGCGGATATTGTTATCGGAGTGATGATGGTCGTGTTTAAGGATGAATGCGCTTAGAATATTTACAAAAAAGCCAACTACAGCAACAATTAAGGCTTCTACAAAATTGATTTCCACCGGATTGTACAGCCTATGAACGGCTTCCCACATGAGTACAAATGAAAATATCAACAGCATAAGTCCGCTGCTATACCCAGCAAGGGAGAGAATTTTACTTGTATCGCCCTTAAAATTCTCTTTGCCCGACAATTTGCGCACCATAAAATATGCAAACCAGCTTAGTCCTAAAGCCAACACATGACTGCCCATGTGTATGCCATCGGCAAGGAGTGCCATAGAACCCGTGCGCAATCCAAAATAAATTTCAACAACCATAACGATGGCTGTGATATAAACTACCCAGCGGGTTTTAGACTCAAAATCGTTATGGTGGTGCTTCATATCCAAAACTATTAGAAATTGTAAAATTAAATAAAAGCTAAACATTGAAGAATCGGCTTACTAAAAATAGAACTTTCTGCATATTAAAAAATTTGCATCCTGCTACATAGCAGCCAAAATATGATCGGGTTTAATTGCCGGCTTAACTCAAAAAGCCTAAACTTTGGAGTCTGCTTGTTTTTACCAGATTTATTAGCTTTCATTTCAAAGGCGAATGAAGAATTGCCACTAAAAACCATCCAACCCAATTGGCTATCATTCAGAAAAAAATTAACCGACCTAAAAAGCAACAACAAATTGCAATGCGATTCTTTCTAATCATATTTTATTTTGCATCCAAACATATAAAAATCCAATAAATCATAAAACCATGGAATCGCATATTACACAGAAAATGAATATATTCAAAAACACAAAGCTCATAGAATGCCCATTTATTTGCATAATTTTGCAAAGGCATTATTAGTATTTTGGGATTTTGATCTTTAATAGATTTTTAAAAAAACCATATAGTAAATGCCAAACTACATTAAATTTTAGCAGCAATAATAGTTGCTTTTTTAGATTGTTACTAATTATTAATCCTGAATTTTCGCTAAGTGGAAAATAGTCAGCAAAATACTCTTTTAATGGAGCTTCAGCTTCTTAGGAGTGAAAACAAGAAACTTAAAGAAGCCATTAAGCAACTTGAACATTCCAATTCTTCGGGCAGTACAGACGAAGCTATTATGTTACCCAAGGGATATTCGAGTAAAAATTTATTAGATGCAGGAATTCTTGATACCCTGCCGCACAGAATTTTTGTAAAAAATACGGAGCTGACATATATTGCATGTAATCAACTATTCGCTAAAGATTTAGGTGTATCCCCTGATGCCATAGTAGGCAAAAACGACTTCGACTTGTACCCCACGGATATGGCAAGTATGCACCAGAAGGATGACCTTTATGTGATGACCACTGGGAACGCAAAAGATTATACTGAATGTTTGGGGGAAAATGGGTCGAAAAAGTGGTTTAGGACTGTAAAATCACCTTTACACAATCATATCGGCGATATCGTGGGTGTTGTGGGTGTTTTTGAAGATGTTACTATGACGATGGAAGCTACTGATAATCTCAGGAATAGCCAAGAGTTATTGTCGGTAACGCTTAATTCCATTGGCGATGGCGTGATTACCACCGATAATCTGGGTAGGGTGGTTTATTTAAATCCTGTAGCCGAAAAACTTTGCGGATGGAATTTAAAAGATGCCATAGGGCTTCCACTCATCGATGTTTTTCATATTGTAAATGCATTTACAAGGCAGTTGGCAGAGAACCCGGTAGAACAGGCATTAAAGTCAGGCAAAGTTGTAGGGTTGGCAAATCACACAATGCTCTTGTCAAAGGACGGAAACGAATATCATATTTTCGATAGCGCGGCACCCATAAAAAATTCTGAAGGCGAAATTTTGGGTGT
Source organism: Bacteroidales bacterium (assembly GCA_003451785.1). Lineage (GTDB taxonomy): Bacteria > Bacteroidota > Bacteroidia > Bacteroidales > UBA7960 > UBA7960. The sequence goes on along the minus strand of DMJL01000145.1, from coordinate 6,734 downwards.
TGTTATGGTTTTCATGGATGTTACCGACAAATACATTAAGGAACAGTTGCTTGCAGAAAGCGAAAAACGCTTACGAAACATTGTTGAATGCAGTACCAATACATTTTACTCCCACGATTTAGAAGGCAATCTTACCTATATTAGTCCACAAATTAAGGACTTGTTGGGGTATGATGTTACTGAAGTTTTTGACAACTGGACTAAAAGATTGTCTGACAATCCCATTAATGCAATTGGAGTGGCCAATACGCAAAGAGCTATTGATACTGGAGAAACTTCCCCTCCTTATGAGCTTGAGTTTATTCACAAGGAAGGGCACAAAATATGGGTAGAAATTAGGGAAGCACCAGTTGTGGAAGATGGCAAAGTAATAGGCATTGTAGGCTCAAACACAAATATTACCAAGCGGAAGATTGCAGAGCAGATGCTCATGGAAAGCGAAAAACGCTTACGAAACATTGTTGAATACAGCACCAATACATTTTACTCCCACGATGTAAAAGGCAATCTTACCTATCTTAGTCCACAGATAAAGGATTTGTTAGGCTACGAAGCTCATGAGATTATGGGCGATTGGTCCAAAACATTGTCAGACAATCCCATAAATGCAACTGCGGAGGCTATTACGCAACGAGCCATTGATACAGGGGAGGCACCCCCGCCTTACGAACTTGAGTTTATTCATAAAGCAGGGCACAAAGTATGGGCAGAAATTAGGGAGGCACCCGTATTTGAAGACGGCAAAGTTGTGGGCATTGTTGGCTCACACACGGATATTACCGAGCGGAAGATTGCAGAACAAATGATTAAGGACAGCGAGAACCGCTTTAGGTCGTTGTTCGACCAGAGCTACGATGCGATACTTTTAATAGATGGAGAAACGATTGTGGACTGCAATTTTTCTGCAACCAAAATGCTGAATACTCCGACAGAACAAATCATCGGTAAATCTGTAAACAGTTTCTCGCCTGAGTACCAATCCAACGGAGAGCTTTCGGAAAAGCTTAGCCGCGAAATAATTGAAGATGCTTATAATGGTATTCCTTGTCGTTTTGATTGGCAATTTTGGGGTGCCGAAAGCTCACTTATCCATACAGAAGTTGCTATCAACCTAGTAAAAGCAGGTGATAGATTCATCATTAGGGCACTTATTCGCGATATTACCCAACGCAAATTGGCTGAACAAAAGCTTAAAGAGCGGGAGGAGATGCTGGCTATAACACTAAATTCCATTGGCGATGGCATGATTGCTACAGACAATCAAGGAAATGTTGTAAACATGAATCCTGTTGCCGAAAAAATGTGTGGATGGAGTTTAAATGAAGCAACAGGAAAAAAGATAACCGAAATTTTCAATATTGTTCATGAGACAACCCGCGCATTGGTTTCCAATCCTATTTTAACTGTATTAGAAACCAAGTCCGTAGTGGGTCTGGCCAACCACACTTCCCTCCTTAGCAGATGTGGTAAAGAATACAATATCACCGACAGTGCTGCTCCAATTATAGGCAACGATGGTAAAATGGTTGGAGTAATTATGGTTTTTTCGGATGTAACAGAGAAATACCAAAAAACTAAAGCACTTAGGCAAAGTGAGGAAAAGCTTCGACAGATAATTGAAAACAGCATAAATGTTTTCTACACGCACGATGCTAACCATAAGCTTACTTTCATAAGTCCACAAATCTATGATTTGTTAGGATATACAGATGCTGAATCACTTGAAGATTGGCGAAAGTTCCTATCAAACAATCCTATTAACGATCAAGGCATTCAAAATACCATTTTGGCATTAGAAACCGGCATTCATCAACCAACATTTTTGCTGGAATTGAAGCATAAAACGGGAAGAAGAATAACTGTAGAAGTAAGAGAATCGCCAGTAGTAGTTGATGGAAAGGTGGTTGCCATTGTAGGCTCCTTCAACGATATTTCTTCAAAAGTGGATGCCGAAAGACGAATAAAAGAAAGTGAGGAGAAGTTTCGAAACATATTTGATTACAGCCTCGATACCATTTTACTAATGGAAGGCCCTACCATAATAGAGTGCAACCAATCTGCACTACGCATTTTCGGATGCAACCCTGACCAAATTGTTGGTCACCCAATCCAAAATTTCTGCCCGGAATCGCAATCGTCTGGGGAATGCTCTAATTCACTTGCTATTGAATTAATTGAGGCAGCCAACCTTGGTTTATCACAACATTTTGAATGGCTTCACCAGCGCATGGATGGCACCTTGTTCAATGCTGAAGTATCGCTTAACCGGATAGAATTACAGAACAAGTTCTTCTTGCAAGCAATAGTGCGTGATATTACTGCAAGAAAACAAGCAGAAGAAAAGCTTCGGGTGAACGAGGAGAAATTCCGGGCAATTCTTGAAAACATGTCGGAAGGTGTTTTGCTTTCCGATATAGAAGACAGCATTATTTATGCAAATCCCCAAGTTTTTGAAATGTTCGGATTGGAACCAGATTGTTTGAATGGCAGAAAAGGTTATCAAACTCTTGTACATCCCGACGATTGGGATTCTCTGAGAAACAAAACCAGTCTAAGGCTACAAGGCATTTCTGATACCTACGATGTGCGCTGCGTAAAAAAATCTGGAGAAATCTTTTTCGCTCGCATCCATGGCGCACCTATCAAAGATCCTCATGGAAATATTACTGGAACGGTAGGGATTATTTCAGATGTTACTAAACAACGAGATAGTGAGATAAATATAAGAATTCTTTTGACTGCTATTGAGCAAGCTCCAGCGAGCATTGTTGTTACGGATCTTAAAGGAAATATTAAGTTTGTTAATAGGGGTTTCGTTGAACTCACCGGCTACACTAAAGATGAGGCATTGGGCAATAATCCCCGATTACTAAAATCGGGCCTTCACGATCATGCATTTCACCAAAATCTTTGGCAAACTCTCAATGCTGGGGAAACTTGGTATGGTGAATTTATTAACAAAAAAAAGGATGGAACGATTTTCTACGAAAAAGCAACGATTTCTCCAGTGTATTCTCCTGAAGGCGAAATAGAGCATTTTATTGCAGTTAAAGAAGATATTACCGAACAAAAGAAGTCTGCACAAGAACAATATCTGCGCCTTGACCGTAGAAGAAAAGTGGCTGAAGTAATTGCCATGATAGCAACCAGCGAAAATCTTGTGAATGGAGCAGTAAAGGAGTTGGCAGAGGAATTAATGCCGCCAGCATTGGAAATCCTGGGAGTAGATTATTTGGGTATTTGGCTGTTCGATGACCAATTTGAATACCTCGAAAATATTGCATCTTTATCTACTTCCTCAGGCATGTATAGATCCAAAACCATTTATACTGAAGATGCTTTCAAAAAGGAATTCGACATATTAAGAAAAAACAGATATGTTGATGCTTCCTATTGTAGATCGGATGATCGCGTTGCTGGGTATTTAGAAGATTACTTCGTGCCCAACAATATTGAGTCCACCCTGGATGTGGCCATTGTAGTAAACGGAGTGATGCTTGGAGTGATGAGTTTCGAGATTCTGCATAATACACACGAGTGGCAATCGGAAGAAATATCGTTTGCAATACAACTTGCCGACCAGATGGCACTTGCTCTTATGCACAAAGAAAAAAAGAAGGCAGAGGGGCAGATAAGACTTCTTTCAAATGCTATAGAGCAAAGCCCTATCAGCATAGCTATATCCAATAATAACCGTATAATTGAGTATGTAAATGCGCGCTTCATAGAGCAAACCGGCTATTCGGATATTGAGACAATAGGAAAGCACTTCGATTTCTTCCATACAAGCATATTTGATGCTGACAGACTTGAACGCCTTTGGGATACCGTAAATGGCGGCAAAACTTGGATTGACGAGATACTCGTTTCACGAAAAGATGGAACAACTTATTGGGATAGGTTTATGATATCTCCCTTGTTCTCATCAGATGGAAATATTTCACACTTTGTGGAGTTTCGCGTCGATATCACCCGCCGTAAAACAGCCGAGGTAGCTCTAAAGGAAAGAGAAAGAATGTTTCAAACGCTTATCAATAATTTGCCGGGATTGGTATATCGTACATCTTTGGATCCCGATTTTAAAGTGAATTTTATAAGCAGCGGATGTTTTGAGATTACAGGTTATTTACCTGAAGAATTCCTTACCGACAAGATCAATTTTAAGGAAATCATTCTACCTCAATACAGGGAGCCAATTTGGAACAAATGGCAAGAAGTGGTTGCAAACAGATCTATTTTTACTTATGAGTATGAAATTCTTCGGCAGGATGGTAAGACTTGTTGGGTTTGGGAGAGAGGGCAACCCATATTCAACAATCAAGGAGAAGTCTTGTACTTAGAAGGATATATGGAGGATGTTTCTGAAAGAAAGGCTTCTGAAGAGGAAATCACAAGAAGTCGAGATCGTTTGCAAGCGTTTTTTGATGAAGACATATCTGCAGACTACATCTCGACTGTTAAAGGATCTCTGGTGATTTGTAATCAAACATTTGTAAAACTGTTTGGTTTCGAAAGCAAAGAAGAGGCCTATGCATGTCCTGTTAAAAATTTATACTGGAGTAAGCACGATAGAATCCATTTCTTAGATTGCTTAAATAAGGACGGCAAGGTGGAAAACTACCGTATGAAATACCGAAGTAAGAACAATAAACTAATTCATGGTTTAATAAATGCAAAAGGGGAATTCGACAGCAATGGCAATCTAGTTCAAATCAGGGGGTACATAGTTGATATAACGCTTCAGGAAACAATTCACTTAGAACTTATAAAGGCAAGAGATAAAGCAGAGGAAAGCAACCGATTGAAATCGGCTTTCTTAGCCAATATGAGTCATGAAATTAGAACTCCTATGAATGGTATCTTGGGCTTCACCGACCTCATCAAAGAACCTGACCTTTCGGGGGATGAAAGAAATAGTTTTATTACTATTATAAAGAACTCTGGTCTAAGGCTGCTGAAAACTGTTGACGACCTCATTAATTTATCCAAAATTGAGGCTGGCATGGTGGAGATAAGCACCAAAAGCATCAACATCAATACCCTTTTGGTAGAGTTGTACACATTCTTCACGGTAGAAGCCAACAAAAAAGGACTCCAACTGCGATACACAACCACCTTAGAAAACACTTTTGCAGACATTACAACAGATATTGATAAACTCCATGCTATTCTAACGAATCTGATAAGCAACGCGATAAAATATACCCATAAAGGATTTGTAGAATTTGGTTGTTTTCCATCCGAAAAAGCAATTCAATTCTATGTTGTCGATTCGGGTATAGGAATTGAGCCTGCAAGGCAATCGGCTGTTTTTGAGCGATTTGTTCAGGCAGATATCGAAAACCGACATGCCTATCAAGGTGCAGGGCTTGGTTTGGCTATTGCAAAATCATTTGTAGAAATTCTTGAAGGTAGAATTTGGGTAGAGAGTACGCCCGATGTTGGAAGTAAGTTTCAATTTACACTGCCTTTCAACAAAATTACTACACAAAATACTTCATTAGAACTACCTGGTTCATCAGCAATTAGAGTCATGAGAAATGATCGAATTAAAATCCTTATCGCTGAGGACGACAATACTTCTGTTTCGCTTCTAATGAGAACCTTGAAGCCCATTGCTGGTGAGATCCTTGTTGCCCCCAATGGAGCCGAGGCTATTACCATAGCAAAGAAAAACCCCGACATAAAACTCATCTTAATGGACATTAGCATGCCCATGGTGAATGGATACGAGGCTACCCGGCAAATTCGCACCTTCAACAAGGAAGTTTGCATCATTGCGCAAACCGCATTTGCAATGTTTGGGGACAAAGAAAAAGCAATTGAAGCCGGTTGTAATGCCTACATCTCTAAACCAGTAAAACTTGATGAACTAAAAGTCCTGATAAATAAGTTCTTATCAAACAAACAAATTAAATAGCAGGTATTATCATTTTAAATGCGTGTAACAAGTTAGTATCAGCATGAAAATTCTTTTAGCAGAGGATGACGCTATTTCGCGAATTCTAATGAAGAAATTGCTTCAGCCGGTTTCGGATGTCCTTATCATTGCGGAAGATGGAGCCGAAGCAATAAGGCTTTTCAAAGAGAATCCGGATTTGGATTTGATTCTTATAGATATGCGTATGCCCAAAATGAATGGCGATGAGGCTACCTTAGAAATACGGAAGCTCAATGCTACCATACCTATCATTGCGCAAACAGCACTTACAAGCACATCAGAAAAACAAAGAATAATGGATGTAGGCTGCACCGACATTATTCAGAAACCCATAATTAAAGAAATACTTTATGAGATGATTAGCCGTTACGGCACGAAAAAGTAGTTAAGGAAATTACAAAAACGGGATTGTATCTGACCAAGAAGTGGTTAGATTGGGCTGGTGCACAAAAATCCAACTTAAATGCTCTACTCAGAGAGCCAAATATTCTGGGAGAAATTTTTTTTCACTTTTTCAATCCATTTGTTTTAAATCGCATTGGGGCTAATCGAACCAACGATCACATATTAGGTCTTGCAGCAATTGTTTTGCCCTTAGTGTAACCTTTCATTGCATAAATCCGTCAAATAGCTGGTTGCGCAATACAGATAAATTTACAGCAAATTTTACAATAAGGCCCCCCATACCACAAAACATATTATAGGCAAAATATTAATAATCATCCATTTATGAATTATCTAATAAAACTTCTTTCTACTACATTTTTTTTCCTAATTCTGATTTTTCAAACAC
>DMJL01000045.1:1631-7027 GCA_003451785.1 Bacteroidales bacterium | reverse complement strand
GAATCATCGTTTGCCAACATGGTAATCACTTTGGTGGTAATCACTGCTGTTGCTTCGTTTTTGCTTGCAACGGTTTACAATTTCACCAAAGAACCTATTGCGGCAGCACGCAATGCACAACGATTGGATGCTATCGCACAGGTTGTGCCTGAATTCGACAGATTGGAAGAAAAGCGATTCCAAAGCTATGATGGGGGCGATACCCTCACATTCAATTTTGCTTATAGTGGTGATGAGTTGGTAGGTATTGCTGTGGAAACCTATACTACAGAAGGTTGGAGCGGTCTTATCACTGCCATGGTAGGTTTCTATCCCGATGGGCGCATTGTGGATGTGGTGCATCTGCATCATAGAGAAACTCCGGGACTTGGCGATAAGATAGAGAAGAGCAAATCCGATTGGAGCAACCAATTCAGAGGGATTGACCCTCAAACCACTGACCTTAGGGTTACAAAAGATGGAGGTGAGATTGATGCCATTACAGCAGCTACTATCACAGCACGGGCTTATTCAGAAGCTATACAACGCGCTTACAATACATTAGAGCAGAATTTTTTAAATAATAGGGAAGGGGAATCAGAATGAACCAACTCCAAAACTTCACCAAGGGGCTAATAAAGGAAAACCCCGTGTATATTTTGCTATTGGGGTTGTGCCCTGCATTGGGCGTTACTACTTCGGCTATCAACGGACTGGGAATGGGGCTGGCTACCACATTTGTATTGCTGGGTAGCAATATCGTGGTTTCGCTCATCAAGGATCTAATACCAGCCAAGGTGCGAATCCCCTCGTTTATAGTAATCATAGCCTCCTTTGTTACCATCGTACAATTGACAATGGAAGCATACATGCCCGATTTGTTTGCTGCACTAGGCTTGTTTATTCCCCTAATCGTGGTTAATTGCTTGGTTTTGGGTAGAGCCGAAGCCTTTGCAAGTAAGAATACAACCTTGAGTTCTATTGTAGATGCTTTGGGAATGGGTTTGGGATTTGCATTGGCGTTGGTGTTGTTGGGTGGCCTTCGCGAAATATTAGGGTCATATTCGCTATTCGGTCATAAATTTATACCCGGAGATGGGATGCTTGTGTTTGTGCTCGCTCCCGGAGCATTCATAGGTATGGCATACTTGATTGTTTTGTTTAATTTTCTCAAAAAGAAAACCTCCTAAAGCGGGCGACTATGGATTATTTTGTAATAGCATTGGGTGCAATCTTGGTTAGTAACATAGTGTTTGCACAATTTTTGGGAATTTGCCCCTATATGGGTGTATCATCCAAATTATCAACCGCCATTGGAATGGCAGGGGCAGTTATGTTTGTGTTAACTTTAGCTACAATCGTAACATTCTTGATTTATACCTTAGTCTTGGTGCCTTTTGAGGTTACCTTCTTGCAAACCATTGTTTATATCCTAGTGATTTCTACTTTGGTGCAAATGGTGGAAATAATTCTCAAGAAGGTTAGTCCGGGTCTTTTTCAGGCGTTGGGAATATTTCTTCCTTTGATTACCACCAATTGCGTCATACTCGGGGTAGCTATCCTTGCAGTGCAAAACGAGTTTAGCCTGCTGCAAAGTGTAGTATTTGCCGTATCGCATGGATTGGGTTTTGCATTGGCTATATCAATCTTTGCGAGTATTAGAGAGCATCTCGATCTGATGGATGTGCCCAAAAGCATGAGAGGAGCGCCCATTGCATTGATAGTAGCCGGAATATTGGCTATGGCATTTATGGGATTTGCCGGACTTGTATAGCCGTCATAGGCTCAAAGGTTGGGATTTTTGATTAAATCTATTCTTTAAAACAGAAGAAAGATCGCCCTTTTAGTTGTGGTAATTTCTTTGTTTTAAAATGTTGTAAGAATCATCAAAAATGCAGCAAAGGTATTATCGTAAATTCTTTACAAATTGTTGTTTTGATTAATTTTACAGATGGATTGAATATGTAATTAGCATATTTGCATTGCATCCTACCCATTGCGTCTATAGGTTAGCTACCTTTGCCCAACAAAATCAATACTCCCATCATGGCTTTGGACACCATTATCGAACTAAGAGATGTTTCAGTTTTTCAGAAAAACATTCTCGTACTCACACTGGTAAACCTGCAGATTGAAAGAGGCGAATTTTGCTATCTGATAGGTAAGACCGGCACTGGCAAAAGCAGTTTGCTCAAAATATTGTATGCCGATTTGCCCGTAATAGACGGCTATGCCAAGGTTGTGGGATTTGAACTTTTGGGCTTGAAAGACAATAAGATTCCATTCCTGAGGCGCAAGATGGGTATTGTTTTCCAGGATTTTCAGTTGCTTTCTGACCGATCTGTGTATGAGAATTTGCTTTTTGTGATGAAAGCCACCGGATGGCGCGATAAGGCTGCAATGGATGAGCGCATAGAGGAAGTTTTAGAAAAGGTTGAGTTAAAAAACAAAGGTTTTAAGATGCCCCACCAGCTTTCGGGAGGCGAGCAGCAGAGGGTTGTGATTGCTCGGGCGCTCATCAATGATCCCGATATAATATTAGCGGATGAGCCTACCGGCAACCTCGATCCCGAAACCAGCGAAGGAATTATGGACTTGTTGTTCCAAATAAGCAAGACCGGAAGAGCTATCCTTATGGCCACCCACGATTATCGCCTATTCGATAAGTTTCCAGCCCGCATTTACAGATGCGAAAACAGCAAGGTGTTTGAGGTTGATTCCCCTTCCCAAAGGCAACAATCAGAGCTATTGTAAATGGGTTTAATTAATCAGCCTGCAAAAAAGCGTGTTGGTTGTATTCAATAGGGCCTAATTTACAAATATCTGCTATAAACTTTACGGATAGTTTCTTCTTGATTTTCCCAGTTAAGCGTTTTGGCAGCCTGCAAGCAGTTTGTTTGCCATTGTTTCAGCCTTTGCGCATCGGAGAGCATTTCATTGATACATTTTGCTATTTCTTGTGGTTCATTGCTTTTGCAAATCATTCCCACATCATATTTTCCCACAATGGCTTTTACTTCCGGCAGGTCAGATGCCAATACCGGCAATCCGGCCAAAATATAGTCAAACAATTTATTGGGAAGGCTGTATAAATAGTTTGTGCAAAAGGGCTTATCGAGTGTGGCACCAATGGTTGCCCTTGCAGTGTGCTGCATAAGCAAATCGTAAGGCATTCGCGGCAGAAAGATTACCAAATTTTGCAACCCTTTCGAATCTGCCAGGTCCATTAATTGTTGTTTGGCATTGCCATCTCCAATTACAAGCAGTTGGGTGTTGCAAATACCATATTCGGGTTGCATTGCCAAAATAAGTTCCTCGGTGCCTCGCCCTGTGTTCAGACCGCTACCCTGTATCAAAACAATGTTTTTGCTGGGGTCAAGTCCAGCTATCGAAAAGGATTCATTGAGTTGCAATTGGCGGTAGCGTGGCATATTGCGCACTACAACTAAGTTTTTTCCAAATTTTTCCTTGTAAAGATTGGCTATAGAGTTGTTTACGGTGATTATGGTTTGTTGCTTTGGGAAAAGCCAGTTCTCCAGATTGCCCCAAAACCATCGCCTTGTGGGGCGCAATGCAACATCGGGTGTTCCCGTAAAATATTCGTGGGTGTCATATACAAGGGGCTTATTCCTAATCCGAGCCACAAGATGTGCAGGCAGAAGCGTATCGAGGTCGTTGGCTACAATCAAGTGCATTTTAATGCCCATCAGATAGAAAAACAACCGGATATTAAGCTCGGCATAAAACAAGAATCCCTTTCGAAACCATATTGGAAGCCTTACAATACCGGCATATTCGGGAGCAAAATGCAAACTATCGGGGCGTTTTACACCCACAATCAACGGGCTAAAACCCATTGCATATATGGTCTGCGCCATTTTGTTTACCCTCTGATCGGTAAACACATCGTTGCTTACGGTAAAAACAACTCTATTCAATTGTCCTTTGATTATATTTTGTGAAGGCAAAATCCATTCATCTACTTTGTTGTAGCCGACTTGCTTAGGTGGTTGGTAAATATTGGTTTTTTAGCCGATGGTTTTATTTAAAACTTTTGCACCTATTCCAAAGATTTTCGGTACTTTCTTGGAATGGAAATTCAAATTCAAATTCAAATTTAAACGCTAACCATAAGCACTTTTCTAAGGTTCGTGTGTGTGTCGTTGCGCATCTTGCTCATGTGCTTTGAATCTTGCTATTTTGATATTAAAATAGGCAAACAGCACAGTTACAATGGGAGTGAGGATGTTGAAGAATGCGTAAGGCACAAAACTAAAAGGTGAGATTCCCAGCACAGCACCTTGGGTTGCTCCGCAGGTGTTCCATGGCACCAAAGCCGAAGTAACAGTGCCACTATCTTGCAGTGTGCGGCTAAGCATTTCAGGTTTCAATCCTTGCTTTCGGTAGGTATCGGAGTACATACGACCGGGAATCACCAAGCTCAAATATTGGTCGCTTGCAGTGAGGTTTATAAAAATGCTGGTTGCAACGGTTGAAGCTACCAACGAACCGGTATTATGCGCCCAACGGATAATAGATTCCGTAATGCGTTGCAATAGCCCTGAGCCTTCCATGATGCCTCCAAAAATCATGGCACAAAGAATGAGCCAAACGGTTTTCAGCATCCCGCTCATCCCACCTGTTTGCAGCAAATTATCGGCAATATCGTGCCCCGTAACTACGCTTATGTCGGTGTACATAGCTTTCATAATGGCAATAAACGAAGCGAGATGAAACTGACCTTCCATTCCGCTAACCTGCTTAATAATCTGGGGTTGAAAAATAAGTGCAAACACTGCTCCTACCAAAGTGCCCAAAAAAAGTGCCGGAGCTGCGGGAGCTTTTTTTACAATTAGAAAAATCACCAGAGCCGGAACCAAAAACAGCCAGGGCGTAATGTTGAATGCCCCATCTATTGCTTGGAGAAAGGGTGTTATGTCTTGATATTCGCCAGTAGTTTCCCTAAAAAGTCCTATCAAAAGAAACAAAATTAGCGTTATAACCATAGTGGGCAGTGTGGTCCACACCATAAATCTTATGTGCGTAAACAAGTCGGCACCGGCCATGCCTGCCGAAAGATTGGAAGTGTCGGACATAGGAGAGAACTTATCTCCCAAATAAGCACCCGAAATGATAGCACCGCCAATCAGCCCATCGGGCAGCCCCAACGCCCTGCCAACACCCAACAATGCTACACCAATGGTAGCCACCGTACCCCAACTGGTGCCGGTAGCTATGGAAACAATGGCGCAAATCACGCAAGCTGCGACAAGAAAAATAGTGGGATTTAAAATATGCAACCCGTAATAAACCATAGATGGAATGATTCCACTCAAAAGCCAAGTGCCTGCAAGCGAGCCAATAAGCAACAAAATAAGAATCGCTGGTATTGCAGCCGAAATACTCTTAACTACTCC
>DMJL01000045.1:0-1293 GCA_003451785.1 Bacteroidales bacterium | reverse complement strand
CTCATCCCAAGTAAAACCCAATCTTATGGCCATCAAACCGGCAATTCCCGCCGAAACAAGTAAAACAATCTGATTGGAACCATCAAGGGAGTAAACTCCAAAGACCATAACATTGATGGTAATCAAAATGGTAAGGAATACCAAGGGAATCAGTGCTTCGATGAGCTTGGGCTTTCGTCTAAGATTTGCCATAGTCACAGTAGATTAGGGTTAGTCCATTTTGGAAGATTGTAAAGGTAATTTTTATTTACCCTTGCGCCCATAAAAAAACTATGCTCCGCCATTTCCATCATTCCCATCATTTCCAACATGCTTTACCCCAAATCTGAAGTACCTTTCCATAGCATCTTCATCGGCAAAGGGCTGGTTGAGTGCATCTTCCATTGCATTATGATAGGCTTCAAGAGTTAAGGATTTCTTTATTTTGGTCAAAACTTCTATTGGATTTATGAATTGCCCGGCAATATAAAACCAAACAGCTTTGAGATAACCTAAAAATCGCAAAGTTGGTGCTTTGTTAATTATGCCTTCAGCTTCTATTTCTAATAAAAAATTCCGAATTAGCTCCCTCTTCTCTGTTTCGCTGTAAACCATTCCCTTGATTTCTGAAGCAAGAAAGGGATTAATTAATGCCCCTCTTCCCAGCATCCAAGTATTCACTTTCGGAAATTTGCTTTGCAACAACTCGAAGCGACTTTTGTGGTAAATATCGCCATTGTAGGCTATGGGTATTTTCGAAATATGCAAGCACTCTTGAAATGCATCTAAATTCACCGTACCCGAATAGAGCTGTGTGCCAATGCGGGCGTGAAGTATTATCATGTGAATTGGGTAGCGATTGAAAATCTCCAAAACCCTGAGTATTTCTTCCTCATGATAATAGCCCAAACGGGTTTTGATGGATAGATGGATTGGAAATTCCTTAAAAACCTCATCCAACATGCGTTCTATCTCATCGGGAAAAGGCAAAATACCGCAGCCCCTTTTTTTGGAAGCAATCTTCGAAAACGGACAGCCCATATTCCAATTTGCATGTGTGTGCCCATGTTGCGCCAAGGCTTTACCTAATTGAACAACCTCACGATAATCGTTGCTTAAAAACTGCGGAACGGTTGGCGCCAATAATGTATCTAAGGGCGTTACATCGGTTAATTTCGATGGGTTTATCCGCTCGGTGCCCGTGCCCGAAACAAAAGGGGCATACATTGCATCGTATCCGCCAAAATGACGGGCTACAGCATTGCGGTAAAGCTTTTCGGTAAGACCTTTGAATGGAGCCAACAAAAGAATGGG
>DMJL01000256.1 GCA_003451785.1 Bacteroidales bacterium | reverse complement strand
GAATAGTCGGGTCTGCCAATGGTGCGACGGTATATTAAAAAGCCACGCAACTCAAATCCACCCACCGCAAACAACCTTCGACTTAAAAACGCATATGGGAAAAAATCGGTGCGATTCAGCACAAAACTTGTATCGTTCGGGATGGTCTGATTTCCTTCCATTCGGGTATTCTCAAGTCTAAATCCGGTTTTTAAAACAAGCTCGGCAGGCAAATTGAAAGTGGCTTGAGCATATAGAGCGTTTATTCTTTCATTGTATGTGAACGCATTGGTTCGCCTTAAATCGGGGATGGAGTTATTATTAATAGTATTGAAAAATTCTGTATTACTCGAGAAATCGACCAAAGTGCTTTTCAATCCCGTCTCCAAAACAATGATATCGTTTAGGTGATAGGTGAGATCGGTTTGAAACAAAAATGAGTTTCTCAAAAATCTGTTTTCCCCGTTGCCAAAAAAGGATGGTTGAACCGGGAAGATAAAATTGTTGGTAAAGTTTTGTTCAGAGAAATTATTGCCAAAACCATATCCTAACTTGGTGTCCCATTCCGAGCCTAAAGTATCTAATTTTAAATTGAAACCCAAGTCTTGTTGTAGCATCAAAAAATCTCTTTCGTTATTGAGCAAGTTGAGATTCTCGCTGATAGAAACAGGATTTGAACCGATACCCAAAAAATTTATGTTGGTTGCATCCGACGAACCAAACCCGGCATTGAAGCGACCATCGTAGGTAAATCTTGCGTTGGGATTAAACTCATAAGTAATTCCAAGTCCTAAATTGCCGCTATAGTTGCCTTGTCTGTTTATAGAGTTCTGGCTAAGTTGTGCATCCAATGGCATAAACCTTGTAGAATTAAGGTCTTCTGTTACTCCATTAAAATTGACTCCTGCATTAATAAAGGAAGTTAGCCTTTCATTACTGTTGTTAAGGCTAAATGATGCAAATCTATTGCCCGACTCCCCTTGATTGAATCCAGCACTGACCGAGCCGAAACGACCTAATCTTATGCCCTGACGCAATACAATATTTATAATACCACCCGATGTAGCTGCATCGAATCGTGTAGAAGGTGTGCGTATCAATTCAATGCGCTGCACACTGCCCGGTGGGAGACTTCTTAGGATGTTATTTATATCTTGCTGGCTCATCCGCTGCAACCTGCCATTGATGTAAATTGCTGCAGGCGTAGCACTGTTGAGAAAAATTCCGCCTTCGGGGTCAACAAACAATCCCGGAGTCATTTCTAATACTTCTAATGTATTGGTGCTAATGCCCGTTAATGGCTCAGGATCGATAATCACCCTATCTCCTTCTTGTCTGATGATAGGCCTACGGGCTGTTATAGTTACCTCGCCTAAAGCTTGTGCGTTCTCAGTTAGTGCAAAAGCAAACTGATTTCTATCAGGAGCGATTTCTATTTGCTGCTCTAAGGTTGTCATACCTATGAATCGTATCTCCATCCTGTAGCTTCCCGCAATTACACCTTCAAAGGTTGCAACCCCATCAAAGTTAGTTATAGCTGCAAACGAACGAGCGTTGGTTACGCCTTGCAATTGAACTGTTGCTCCCGGCAGCGAATTTTGGGTCTGATCAGAAACCGTAATGGAAACTTTCGTTAGAGATTCCGCAGAAGCGGAAAATGTGAAGAAAATGAAGGTGGTTTGTATTAAAAAAATGAAAAGGTTTTTCATGGTTGGGTTAGATAATGATTCTTTAATTGAGCGTAACATAGAAAAAAGATCTGTTTGATTCAAAAACGAAATTTTCTAAATTTGTTTTATGAGTTTATCTTGCTTCCAATCAAGGCGATAATCCATTTGATCTATTAAGTAAAATTCAAATACATTTTGCGCAGATTGCGTTGGCTTTATAAGAAAAACAAGTTAGGCTGTGATTTGTTTAAATATTAATTAAAAAAGTTAAACAAAGAATTTATCTTCATTTGGTTAATAATTCCCAACCTTTGCCAATGAACTTCTCTCTGCAATGCTGGATTTGTTTGTCCATTTCACTTTTGCGAACTTGATGCGCCACGTTTTGGCCAAAATTGCAAAAGCCAAGAAATTTTAGGATTTATTAAGCCCCATAGATTAGTTCTATACAACTTAAAATCAGCAGATAGCAAGTTACATTTTACTATTGCAATTTTTAGAAAAAAATTTGCACAAATTATCTGACGATTCAATGCACCAATTGTTACATCAGCCTACACATTAATATTGTATGAATACAGTTAAAAGTAATTGTGAGTTTTTAGCTTACCACTTCAAGGCCCTATGAGGTTAGATACTTCAATTTGAACAGAGAAGTACCAATATGTAACATATTTTTGCCCAACCTACAAAGCAAACATTTAATCATAGACTCGAGATAGAAGTCCCCAACAAATTTTTATGCAAACGGAATAATGGATCCTTTACTTGTAATTCATTGGTCGTGAAGTTGTAAGCAAATGGCTGGTGCAAACCTTTCACAGCAAGGCGGGGGTAATTTATCTGCTTCGATTATAAATGCAACGGATGCTTTACATTGAAAAACATAGATAAGACCAATATCTTAAAAAAAAATTAAAAAATTGTTTCAAATCAATTTTTTTATACATTTACACTTCTTTTGGCAGGTAAACTGCCAATAATTAACCAAATCAAACCAATTATTTACAAAAACCAAAAAACATGAAGCGAATTCTGATGTTTATGGGGATGTTGCTGCTTGTGAGCACAACCCTATTTGGACAAACGATCCGCGTAACCGGTACTGTTACCAGCCAGGCCGATGGCAGCACGCTGCCCGGCGTAGCGGTTCAGGTTGTAGGAACAAACATTGGTGCCGTAACCGACATCAATGGGCGCTATACCTTAGATGCCCCATCTGGTGGCACTCTTAGGTTTTCCTTTGTTGGGATGCAGACATTGTCTGTTCCAATTCAAGGTCGTACTTTGATTAACGCTGCTCTGGAAGCAGATGCCATTGCCATTGATGAGTTTATCGTGGTGGGCTATGGTATTCAGCAAAGGCGCGATGTGTCGGGTGCAATTGCCACAGTGCGTGGTGAAAACATTCGCACCGTGCCTGTTCAAACTTTCGAGCAAACGCTCCAAGGGCAGGCAGCAGGGGTAAATGTTACCATCCCCAATGCAGTACTTGGCAACCCGCCGGTTATTCGTGTCAGGGGAGTAAACTCCATTTCAGGTAGTTCAAGCCCTCTGGTGGTGATTGATGGCGTTCCTGTTTTCACAGGCGACCTCTCCCGCTCAGCTGCTGCACTCAATGTGTTGGGCGACTTGAATCCTGGGGATATTGAGTCTATCGAAATCTTGAAGGATGCATCAGCAACTGCTATTTATGGTTCAAGGGCTGCCAATGGGGTTATGCTTATCACAACCCGCCGCGGACAAGCCGGTAGAGTTACCGTAAATTACGATGCATCATTTGGTTGGACAGCTCCCTATAGGCTGTTCGATCTTATGAATGCCGGACAATTCGTAGCCACTAAGAACTTGGCAAGAGCAAATGTTCCTGAAGCTAGGCGAGCAGCTTTATTAGGAACAGGTCAACCTGTTATAGGATATTTTCTAAATTATAACGCCGATGGCAGTGTTATTGATACAGACTGGAATGACTTAGTTTATCAAACGGGTTTCCAGCATAGCCATTCCCTTGGCGTTTCAGGTGGCACGGAAGCAACTCGTTATTTCCTTTCGATAGGATATTCTACTAATGAGGGTATTATTCGTACCAATACTATGGAGCGTATGAATGCTCGGTTGAATTTAGATCACCAACTTAACGATTGGATTTCGCTTGGTGCAAATGTAAATTATACCAATATGTTTACAAACGCTCCTCAAACTGGTTCTCTTCCTGGTGCAAACTTTGCCACTGCGGGAGCCGGTCGTTTGGCATTTGTTACTGCTCCCAATGTACCAGCATTCTTACCCGATGGTTCGTACAATATTGATTGGGCAAACAACCGCATCGGATTGCTTACAGGCGTTCCTGGTATGACCGCTAACTGGCCCGCAGTAGGCTTTTTCCACCCTGTGTGGCTGAAAGATAATAACTTCAATACAGCCCAAAGCGACAGAGTGTTGGCAAATCTGCATGCCAATATAGAAATTATCGACAATCTTGTGTTTCGCACGCAATTTGGTATTGACAATAGCAATATCGAGTCTAAAACATTCTGGCATCCAGACCATGGTGATGGGCGTACCAACGGAGGCGAAGCATTCAATTTCTTTGATCGCCGAAATCGCTGGAACTGGACCAACACTCTGAATTACAATTCTTCGCTTTTTGCCGACAGACTCAATTTTGGAGTATTGTTGGGAACTGAAGAGCAATACAGCCACTTTGATGGATGGTCTGGTCGCAGAATTGGTTTTGCAGATGTAGTGGCAGAAACTTATCAGGGCAATTTTACCACACCCATGCAACCAACAGTTTCTATGCTATTCGAAAATTACTTTGTGTCTTTCTTCAGTCGCTTCAACATGAACTGGCAACGCAGGTATTATTTCGAGGTTAGCATCAGGCGCGATGGATTCTCTGGTCTTGCTGAAGGTAGAAAATTTGGTAACTTCGGTGGTGCTTCTGCCATGTGGAACATTTCTAATGAGGAATTTTTCCAAACAAGTCCCCTTGCAAACATTTTCTCCGATCTTCGTGTGAAAGGTAGTTTCGGACGGGTTGGTAATATTTCTGGTGTAGGCAGCTATGCCGCCATGTTTCTCTATGGTTCAGGTGTTTACAACGCCGCACCTGGTATGTTCTTTTCGCAGCTTGGCAATCCCAATTTAGGTTGGGAAACTTCCAATAAATACGATTTAGGTCTTGCATTTGGATTGTTTAACGATAGGATACAGGTTGATTTAAACTACTTCCAAAACGATATTGACGGACTGATCCTAAACCTGCCTCAGGCTCCTTCTAAGGGAATTCCAGGCAATGCAATACCTATGAATATTGGCTCAATGATGAACACAGGTATTGAATTGACTTTGAATACCTTCAATATCAACCTACCCAATTTCACTTGGAGTACCAACTTTAATATTTCTCATATAACCAACGAGGTTACATCACTTGCTGACGGAGTCCCTTTTCTCTTAGGTGTCACGCATTTAGAAACAACAAACCGTACCTTGGTTGGTCAACCAATAGGAAGTATCTGGGGTGTGCAAACAGCTGGCGTGCATCCGGCCACTGGTCGTCGTATCTTTATCCGCCGCAACATAGATGGTACTACAACACAGGTTGTTTATGATCACGGTCCAGTTGCGGCAGATCGCTGGATGGAACTTGATGCTAATGGGAATTTGACAGCTACTCGTTCTCGCCCAATTAATATCACCGACGATGGTGCTACACTGGGTAGTCCACATCCAAGATTCTTTGGCGGAATGGACAATACCTTTACTTTCTTTGGCTTTGACCTGGGAATTGGTCTAACTTATGCCATTGATTTTTATGTTTATAATGGCTCAAAAGCAGGTCTTCGCGACCAGCGCAACTGGAACAACGAAGCTCATGTGGCTTTGAACCATTGGCGCAATCCTGGCGACATTACCGATATTCCGCGTCCAGTTTGGGGCGATAATGTTTCCAATGGTTCTACCATGGTAATTTCGGAGAATGTTGAACGCGCAGACTTTTTAAAGGTACGCAACCTGAGCTTGGGATATACTTTGAGAAATGAATTGCTGCAAAGGGCAAATATCTCAAGCCTTAGGATTTATGCCCAAGTGTTTAATGCACTTACTATTACCAATTATTCCGGTGCCGACCCCGAAATCTCTTCAATGGGTGATACCAACTTAGCACCAGGTGTTGACCGCAATACCGTGCCTCAGGCCCGTACCATTGCCTTTGGTGTTAATGTCACTTTCTAACCTTTAAAACCCATGACGATTATGAAAAATATTAAAAAATATGCACTGCTGGTTTTAATGACCTCGGTAATTCTGTCTTCGTGCGAAATGGACAGGCTCGAACCTGACCCTTTTCTAGCTGCTCCCGAAGAAATAGTTTTTGATACTCGGGCAGCAATTACAGCTCAAGTAACTGGTATTTACGCTGCTTTTCGAAGCGGACAATATCTCGGGGGGCGCTACCAGGTGTACAACGACATTCGAAGTGGAGATTGGCTGATGCATCAAAGTAATGCCGTCACCGGCATGATGACTTGGGCACATGGAACGGTCTCAACAACAGGCGAGGTTCAGGAGTTGTGGAATGCCATCTATCACGCTGTAGGGCGCATCAACTTTTTTCTCGATGGAATGGCAGCCAACCGCGATACTATTTTAACTAAAAATGTTCTTACTCTGGCCGAATTCAACGCCTTAAGGGGAGAAGCACTCGCCTTGCGTGGGCTAGCCTATTTTCACCTAATTCAATTGTATGCACAACCTTTCAATAGTGGTAGCGATCGATGGGGTGCCATTCTGCGTCTCTCATCATCCCGTACCTTAGAGGGCAATAATATGGCCCGAAGCACCTTGGCCCAAACCTACACTCAGATTTTGAGGGATTTAACCGATGGGTTTAACTTGATGCCGGTAATTCCTGTGAATTCAGCAAACACGGTAGCAAGGGTAACTAGGATGCACAGGAGCACTATTAAAGCGCTTAAAACTCGGGTTTTTCTTCATATGAGCGACTGGGCGAATGTACGATCATGGGGCGATAGCCTTGTAAGTGCCACTGCTCCATTTACAGCTCCCAGAGGAGTTGGATATGGTTTGTCTCCTACATTTGTAGGTATTTGGCTTCCACCATATACATCAAGGGAGTCGATTTTCTCCATGCCGTTCAATGCCAGCGAATTGCCGGGTACACAAAACGGATTGGCACATTATTTTTCTGCTTTCCCTTTTGGAAATAATGAGTATTCTATTGCAGTTACACTTCCTTTCTGGGCTACTTTACCGGCAGATGATGCAAGAAGGCAACTTGTGCAAACATCTATTGTTGGTGGTGTTTCTCGTACTTTTATTAATAAATTTCCTACATTTCCGCACAGCGATTGGGCTCCGGTAATTCGCTATGCTGAAGTTTTGCTTAATGTGGCTGAGGCCGAAGCTCGCCTTGCTTGGCCAAATACAAGGGCTGTAGCCCTATTGAATGCGGTGTGGCGTCGTTCCAATCCAGGGGCAGCTAACCTTAGCTTTGCTGATGATGCTGCAGGTAGAACTGCCTTCTTAGCAAGATTGTTGGAAGAACGCCGTGTTGAATTTATGGGTGAAGGGATCAGAAGTATGGATATGAACCGCAATTTGCTCCCTTTTGGTACAATTACTCACGGTACCAGCGGTTATGTCTGGCCGATTCCAGAAAGTGAGCGCGTTACCAACGCACTCGTTCAGCTCAACTAAGTTTATTGTAATTCTTAGTAATTCTACAAAGGGCGACCATACGGTCGCCCTTTGTTCTTTTAATCTATTTGATAGACGATCAATGACACAATAAAAATTTCATTGGTTCACTTTTGTTTTGCCTTCTACAATTTTTTACAGACTCTATCATTGTGCCTTTTTACTTTTTTGTTATTTAAGCTGCTTTTCTTAAAGTTCACAGGATTGCACAACTTGCTGCAAAAATTTGATTGCGATTTGCATCATCGGGTTTGTAATTTTTTGAATAATCTAAGTGAATTAGTGCTGGCTGGAGTGATTATGTTTTCATTTTAATTGT
The DNA here is from genome assembly GCA_003451785.1 of Bacteroidales bacterium. GTDB lineage: Bacteria > Bacteroidota > Bacteroidia > Bacteroidales > UBA7960 > UBA7960. Next base: position 1,887 of record DMJL01000256.1, on the reverse strand, counting down.
ACCTTAGAAACCATTTAAGGCATCCATTTTTCTCATTTGTTGTATTATGAATAAGGAATTACACAGGTCTCGATGGTGGGTTGTTTTATCCATTTTTATTTTGTCAATAGTTTATGCATGCAATGGCACCAATGAAGATCCACCTATTGAAGTAATTGATCCTTTTGCAGTAAGAATCTATCCTGCTATTAGATTTCAAGTAATTAGAGGCTTTGGAGGTGCAACGGCGTTTCATCCTACAAATGGAACCCTTCCAACTCAGGCTGATTTTAATACCCTATTCGGAACCGGTCCGGGGCAGTTAGGGCTTACCATTTTGCGGATAAGACTTGCTTCCGACGATGATCCTACTTGGCGAAACACAGAGCTAAACCATGCATTGATGGCAAGAGCTTTGGGTGCTAAGGTTATTGCATCACCCTGGAGTCCGCCCATTAGAATGAAAACCAACAATAATCTTATTGGGGGCACAATTCGTGCCGATGCTTTTGAGGCTTATGCGCGGTATCTCAACGATTTTGCCCGTTGGATGTCTTCCAATGGTGCCCCATTGTATGCCGTTTCCATTCAAAACGAACCCGATATAACCGTGTCCTACGAGTCTTGTCATTGGTCGGCAGAACAAATGCGCGATTTCTTGCGATTACACGGGCACCTTATAACCGAAACGCTTGTTATGGCTCCAGAGTCCTTCAATTTTAATCAAAACTTTTCCAATACTATATTGCAAAATGCTCAGGCAGCTGCAAACCTCGATATTGTTGCAGGGCATATTTATGGAGGCGGCTTGGCGGATTATCCCTTAGCACGAACTATGGGAAAAGAACTTTGGATGACTGAGATACTCGACCTCGATACAACTTTTGCCGATGCCCTGCTTACAGCAAGGCAGATGCACGATTGTATGGTGGTTGGTCAATATAGTGCCTATTTATGGTGGTATTTGAGGCGATTTTACGGGCCCATAGGCGAAGATGGTAGAGTTACCAAAAGGGGATGGGTAATGGCTAATTTCTCAAAATTCATTAGACCTGGCTACTTTAGAATTGCAGCCACAGTAAATCCAAGTCCGGGAATACATGTTTCTGCCTACGAAGGACCAAATAGGATTGTTATCGTTGCGCTCAACAGTGCAAACCACAATGTGCAGCAATCTTTTCAGGTTCAGGGGAGGTCTTACACCCATTTTACTTCGCATACTACTTCGCAAACCCAGAATCTCGTAATGGGAAACCGAACCGCAGTAAGTCCTTCTGGTCAATTTTCGTTCCTTTTGCCCAGCCAGAGCCTTACAACCATTGTGTTGGAATAGGGAATAGAACTTCATTTTAATACTGCATTTGGTTTATTCTGCAATGATCTTTTCAGTAGATTTTGGGTTTTTACAATTATCTAAATTTGGTTTTTGAGGTGATAGATTAATTGGCATTGCCTAATCTCAGCTGAAAGTTTGGATTAGTTTCGGCGTTTTTCAGGCCGTAGGAATACTGGTTATTGCCTATCCGTTGAGTTAATTTCGCCGAAAATGATAAAAATATGTTGTTTATATTATTGAACCATAACGGAATATAAATTTGTGTAAAAATTTCATTTCTTTCTTGTTTTGTTGTCAATATTCAGTTTACCTTTGCTTCATCGAAAGCGAAGAAAACGACAAACAAAATTTAAAAAATTTTTTTTACTCTTTGTTTGGAAATTAAAAAAAATGTTTACCTTTGCACTCCCCAAATGCGGGAATTAGTTCATTGAGAGAATGGGAAGCCAAAATAGTAGCGCAAAACAAGAAGGTACCCGTTGATTTATTGGGTTTAATTGCTTGGTAGATTAACAAATTAGGTTTATTTAAGGTTTTAGATTTTAGAGTGGGTCAGGATAATAATTAAAGAG
>DMJL01000235.1:26988-27936 GCA_003451785.1 Bacteroidales bacterium | reverse complement strand
GAAGGTGTTAGTTTATCGCCTGTAGATTTGTGCAAATGATAAACATTCTCTTCTGCTTTGAAATACTCGCTCGATGCTGGGTCGAGTGCTATAAACACATCTTCGCCCGGACGATACCCAGCATTTTCAATCGCCTGAAGAATAACCGTAAGTGCTTCTTCATTGGATTTAAGATTTGGCGCAAAACCACCTTCGTCACCAACATTTGTAGAGTAGCCATTCTTTTTCAATACCGATTTCAGGTGATGAAAGATTTCGGCACCCATTTTTATTCCGTGTGTGAAAGAAGAAGCTCCCACCGGCATTACCATAAACTCTTGAAAGTCGATAGAGTTATCGGCATGTGAACCACCGTTTATGATATTCATCAACGGGATAGGAAGCACATTGGCGTTCACACCACCTACATAACGATAAAGAGGTTGCCCTGTTTCGGCTGCAGCAGCGTGCGCTACAGCAAGCGAAACGCCAAGAATGGCGTTTGCACCAAGATTTCCTTTGTTGGGCGTTCCGTCAAGCTCAATCATGGTCTTGTCAATAAGAGCCTGATCGGTAACTAAGAAGCCTTTCAATTCGTTGTTTAATACGCTGTTCACATTGCTAACAGCCTTGAGTACGCCTTTTCCAAGGTAGTTGCCCTTGTCGTTGTCGCGCAGTTCAACTGCCTCATGTACACCTGTGGATGCTCCAGATGGAACCATAGCGCGTCCCATTGCTCCATTCTCTGTAACCACCTCTACCTCTACCGTGGGATTTCCCCTCGAATCGAGAATTTGTCTTGCATGAACATTTAAGATTGCACTCATTGTATTTATAAGTTTAAAAAGTGTTCGTACGAATCAATAAAAATACGAAAAATCAAACAAAATGAAACAACGGGATAAAGTTTTTATCATACTTCATCCCGTTGCACATTTTAGGCTTTTGTTAGAAAAACCGTTAAAAAAA
>DMJL01000235.1:0-26598 GCA_003451785.1 Bacteroidales bacterium | reverse complement strand
GCTTCGGGAGCAGCAGCAGGAGTAGATTTCTCTTTAGCTACAGCAACCTTGGGTGCAATTTCAGCTTTCTCATCAGATTTTTTTCTGCGACCAGCTCTACGAGTTTTCTTAGCTGCACTTGCATCATCAGATTTAAGCATGTTCAGATTATAATCCACCAACTCGATAATGCACATCTCTGCACCATCGCCAGTACGAAAGCCTGTTTTGAGAATCCGGGTATATCCACCTGGTCTGTTTGCAACTTTTTGAGCAACTTCTCTGAAAAGCTCACTCACAGCAAATTTATTTCCAAGATAGCTAAACACCAAACGCCGAGATGGTGTAGAATCTTCTTTGCTCTTAGTTATTAATGGCTCAACATACACTCTGAGGGCTTTAGCTTTGCTCACAGTTGTGCTGATTCGCTTATGAAGAATAAGGGATGCGGCCATATTCGAGAGCATTGCCTGACGATGATCCGCCTTTCTTCCCAAATGATTAAATTTCTTTCTGTGTCTCATGTAGTTTAATCCTTATCCAATTTATACTTCGATAGGTTCATGCCAAAAGTTAGATTTTTGGTCTTTACCAATTCATCGATTTCATTAAGTGATTTCCGTCCAAAGTTGCGGAATTTCAACAAATCGTGTTTATTTAATGATACTAAATCTGCCATGGTCTCCACATCGGCTGCTTTTAGGCAATTCAACGCCCTAACCGACAAGTCCATATCAACCAATTTAGATTTTAATAGTTGCCTCATGTGCAATGACGACTCATCAAATTCTTCGCCTACAGCTTTCTCTTCTGTGTCTATAGTAATCTTCTCATCAGAGAATAGCATGAAGTGCACAATAAGGATTTTTGCAGCTTCTTTCAAAGCATCTTTGGGCGAAATAGAACCATCGGTTGCAATCTCCAATGACAACCTTTCGTAGTCTGTTTTCTGCTCCACTCTGTAATCGTCTATGAAGATCTTTACATTTTTTACAGGAGTGAAAATAGAATCAACAGGTATAACACCCAAGGTTGGATTCAATTGTTTGTTGAATTCAGATGAAACATATCCCCTACCCTTTTCAATTACCAGTTCTATGCTTAATTTGGTAGAAGGCTCCATATTGCAAATTACAACTTCCGGATTCAAAACTTGGAAATTAGCAAGTGCTCCATTTAAGTCTCCAGCCACAAAAATTTCTTTCCCGGTAACCTGCAAAGTAACTTTCTCGCTTGTGGCATCGTCTATCTGCCTCTTGAATCTCACCTGCTTGAGATTGAGAATCATTTCGGTAACATCCTCCACCACACCCTTTATAGTAGAAAATTCGTGATCAACTCCCTCTATCTTAATGGAGGTAATGGCAAACCCTTCAAGCGACGAGAGTAGAATTCTTCGGAGCGCGTTGCCAATAGTTATACCATATCCAGGCTCAAGAGGCCGGAACTCGAATTTCCCAAACTTATCGTCGGATTCGAGCATGATCACTTTTTCCGGTTTTTGAAAAGCTAATATTGCCATTATGTTATGTTTAAAGTGATAGAATTGGGAATAACCACTATTTGGAATAAAGCTCTACGATGAGTTGTTCCTTGATGCTTTCAGGAATAAGTTCACGCTCTGGCATATTCAGAAACTTTCCAGCCATTTTGCTTTGATCCCACTCCAACCAAGAGTAAGAACCGCTGCGCGAGCCAACACAATTGGTAATAACCTCCAGAGTTTTAGATTTTTCTCTAACACTAACAATATCTCCAGCTTTTAGCGAATACGATGGGATATTGACTACTTCTCCATTCACTTCGATATGGCAATGTCCAACAAGTTGCCGTGCGGCTCTTCGTGTGGGTGCAATACCAAGTCGGTAAACTACATTGTCGAGTCTGGACTCCAACAGCCCAAGTAGAATTTGACCTGTAATTCCCTGCATGCGCAATGCTCTCTCGAAGGTAACAGCAAATTGGCGCTCAAGCAATCCGTAGGTATATTTTGCTTTTTGCTTCTCCAAAAGTTGCAAACCGTACTCAGATGTTTTCTTGCGCTTTTTTGTTAATCCGTGCATCCCTGGAGGATACTTTTTCTTTTCAAATGCCTTGTCTGCTCCGAAAATGGGCTCACCAAACTTTCGTGCTATTCTTGATTTTGGGCCTAAATATCTTGCCATAATAATTTTTTTCTAATGTAAAACAACAATTTTGTACTAAACCCTTCTTCTCTTGGGTGGTCTGCAGCCGTTGTGTGGCAATGGAGTTACATCGGTTATCTCCAATACTTCGATCCCCGAGGAGTGAATAGTGCGAATAGCAGATTCTCGACCCGAACCAGGACCTTTAACATATACCCTTACTTTGCGTAAACCCAAATCGTATGCAACTTTAGCTGCATCGTTTGCTGCCATTTGACCAGCATAGGGGGTATTTTTTTTAGAACCTTTAAAACCCATTTTTCCGGCAGATGACCACGAAATTACTTGGCCATTCATGTTGGTCAATGAGATGATAATGTTGTTGAAAGAGGCGAAAATGTGGGCCTGTCCATTAGGCTCAACTTTTACAACTCTTTTTTTGACGCTCCTCGCGCCCTTGGTTGCTTTTGCCATTTGTTTGTTGTTTTGCTCTGATCAAGGGATGGCTGTACCATCCACTTCAATTTAAGTTAATTACTCTACTTAGTTGCCTTTTTCTTGTTGGCAACAGTCTTTTTCCTACCCTTGCGTGTGCGGGCATTATTCTTAGTCTTCTGACCCCTAAGCGGCAAACCGATACGATGGCGAATACCTCTGTAGCAGCCAATATCCATAAGCCTTTTAATGTTCATCTGAACTTCAGACCTAAGCGATCCTTCCACTTTAAGATCTTCGTTGATGATATTTCGTATCGCAGTCAACTGATCATCAGTCCAGTTTTCAACCTTCACCGAATGGTCAATACCCGCTTTGTCTAAAATTTGAGCGGAAACATTACGGCCTATGCCATAAATGTATGTAAGGCTAATTACACCTCGTTTATTTCTTGGAATATCAACTCCAGCTATGCGTGCCATGTTTTGCTTGTGTTATTTTTTACGGATTATCCCTGTCTCTGCTTGTACTTGGGGTTCTTCTTGTTGATTACATAGATACGACCTTTTCTGCGAACGATCTTGCAGTCGGCTGTTCTCTTTTTTATAGAGGCTCTCACTTTCATTGTATGAGTTTTTTTTTGATTAGTTCAAATTATTTGTACCTGAAGGTAATACGACCACGCGATAAATCGTATGGCGACATTTCCACTTTAACTTTATCTCCGGTAAGAATTTTAATGTAGTGCATTCGCATCTTGCCTGAGATATGGGCGATAATAACATGTCCGTTCTCCAACGAAACTCTAAACATGGCGTTGCCCAATGATTCAATAACCACTCCGTCTTGTTCTATGGATGTCTGTTTAGCCATTCAATTTTTTTATTTGCCTTGCCCAACAATTAGTTTACTGTTTGGATTGCTTTGTAATGCTTGTTCTATAAATTCGAAGGAAGAAAGTATGTCTGCCTTGCCTTTGCCCACTGCAACCGTATGTTCGAAATGCGCTGATGCTTTTCTGTCGGAAGTACGAATGGTCCAACCATCGCGCTCTTGAACAACATGCCGAGTTCCCATATTAATCATGGGTTCTATGGCAATCACCAGCCCATCTTGCATACGCAACCCTTTGCCTTTGTAGCCAAAATTTGGAACCTCTGGAGCTTCATGCAAATTTCGACCTAAACCATGACCTACCAGCTCGCGAACCACTCCGTATCCTGCTTTTTCAGCATGTTTTTGCACAGCATCGGATACATCGCCTATACAGTTGCCTACGATTGCCTTGTCAATGGCAAGACTCAAACAGGTATAGGTTGTTACAAGCAACTTTCGCAAGGGCATAGAAATATCCCCAACAGCAAAAGTGTAGGCAGAATCTCCATAAAATCCGTTCTTCAATACTCCGCAATCAATGGAGAGTATATCCCCTTCGCGCAATTCCTTATTGGATGGAAATCCATGAACAATAACCTCGTTGGGCGAAACACACAGAGTGTATGGAAAACCATGATACCCTTTGAATCCAGGAATTGCTTGATTATCGCGAATATACTCTTCCGCAATTTTATCAAGTTGCCTGGTGGTGATTCCCGGTCTTATATGCCTGGCTACCTCTGCCAGGGTTTTTGAAACAAGCAAAGAACTTTCTCTAATTAACTCGACTTCTTCCTTAGTCTTATAAAAAACCATTTTCTAAATTCTTAACCCGTCATCGAATACGGCGACCTTCCCTTAATCCGACCGGATTTGGTTAGACCATCGTAATGACGCATCAAAAGATGACTTTCTACTTGTTGCAATGTGTCGAGAATTACGCCTACAAGAATAAGCAAAGAAGTGCCACCAAAAAATTGGGCAAACTGAGCCGTTACTCCGAGCACTCCGGCAATTGCTGGCATAATGGCCACAAAAGCTAAGAAGAAAGAACCCGGCAGAGTAATCTTCGACATTACATTATCAATAAATTCGGCTGTCTTCTTACCTGGCTTTACTCCTGGAATAAATCCTCCGTTCTTCTTCATATCCTCAGCCATTTGGTTGGGATTAACTGTAATAGCAGTGTAGAAGTAAGTAAACAAGATTATGAGCACCGCAAAGGTAAAATTGTACCAAAATCCGTAGAAATTAGACATTACAGCAGCAAATCCTCCCAAAGCTTCGGAGAAACCTGCAAGGGTAATGGGCACAAACATGATAGCTTGTGCAAAAATAATCGGCATAACGCCGGCTGCATTGACTTTCAAAGGCAAGTATTGCCTAACGCCACCATATTGCTTATTGCCTACAATACGCTTGGCAAATTGCACGGGAATTCGACGAGTACCTTGCACAAGCAATATGCTCAATACTACAATTCCCATTAATACAGCAAGTTCCACTAAGAAAAACACCATGCCACCGCCAGCTCCTTCTGTAAAACGAGCCGTAGCTTCTGCCATAAGTGCAAAAGGTAGTTGGGCTATGATACCCACCATAATGATGATAGAAATACCATTACCGATACCCTTATCCGTTATACGCTCGCCCAACCACATTACAAACATGGTACCGGCTATGAGCATGATAATGGAAGAGATCATAAAAAAGGTAGTTGGGCTGGTAACTGCCGGATCGAAAGGCGAAATAGCCTCGGGTGGCAATTGGCCAATAAGATTGGTTAGGTAAGCAGGAGCCTGCGCAGCAGTAATTAATACCGTAAGATAGCGTGTGTACTGGTTGATTTTCTTACGACCGCTTTCTCCTTCTTTTTGCAATTTCTGGAAATAGGGAACTGCAATTCCTAATAATTGAATTACAATTGAAGCACTGATGTAAGGCATAATACCCAGAGCCAAGATGGATGCATTCGCAAATGCACCACCCGAGAACATATTGAGAAGCCCAAGAATGCCTTCCTGCATTTGTGCTTCGAGCTGACTCAATTGGGCCGGATCTACTCCAGGCAACACAATGAATGAACCGAGCCTATAAATCAGGACAAACAAGAGGGTATTAAAAATTCTTACCCTCAGGTCCTCAATTTTGTAGATGTTTTTTAAGGTTTGGATAAAGCGTTTCATCAGATGGTATTATATCTTGTTTGCTTTTCCGCCAATTGCTTCAATTGCCTTCAGTGCAGAAGCACTAAAAGCGTGTGCAGTAACTTCAATCTTGCGTGTGAGTTCACCACGACCCAAAATCTTCACCAAGGTATTATTAGAAATAAGACCATTTTGAGCAAAAACTTCAAGGTCGAAAACCTCTATATTTTTGTATTGTGCAAGATTTTCGAGAGTCTCAAGATTTACTGCTGTGTATTCTACACGGTTTATATTTTTGAATCCGAATTTAGGAACTCTCCTAACTAGGGGCATTTGCCCACCTTCGAATCCAGCCTTCCTACTGTAGCCGGCACGCGATTGAGCACCTTTGTGTCCTTTTGTGGATGTACCACCAAGGCCGGAGCCTTCGCCCCTGGCAATGCGCTTTCTGGTTTTTACAGATCCTTTGGCTGGCTTTAGATTGCTTAAATCCATTGTGTTGTACAAATTTAAAATTTTTACCAATTAATCATTTACAACCTCAACCGAGAGTAAATGCCTCACGGCATTAATCATACCCTCTATTTGTGGAGTGGCATTGTGCTCAACCCGTCTGTTGAGTTTTTTCAACCCCAGAGCTTCTAAGGTGCGCTTTTGGGTTTTGGGAAGACCAATGCTGCTTTTTACTTGGGCTATTATGTACTTTTTCATCTTTCAGAGTATATGGTACATTGCAAAGTGTGGCAATTAAAGAATTTGCCACCCTTTGCAATGGATTTATCCGTTAAAAACTTTATTCACACTAATGCCCCTATTTTGAGCAACAGTCATCGGGTCGCGCAATTTGGAGAGTGCTACAAATGTAGCCTTCACCACGCTATGTGGGTTAGATGAACCTTTTGACTTGGCAAGTACATCGGTAATACCAACACTTTCTAAAACAGCGCGCATAGCACCACCTGCGATTACACCTGTACCATGGGATGCAGGCTTAATCAATACATGAGCTCCACAATATCTGCCTTCTTGTGTATGAGGAATAGTGCCCTTAAATACGGGAACTTTTACCAGATGCTTTTTTGCATCGTCAATGCCCTTGCTGATAGCCGTGGTTACTTCTTTGGCCTTGCCAAGTCCATAACCTACTACGCCATTCTCATTGCCGACTACCACGATAGCCGAGAAGCTGAATGCACGACCACCCTTGGTTACTTTTGTAACCCTCTGAATGCTAACAAGTCTATCCTTAAATTCGATTTCGCTTGTTTTCACTTTCTTAATATTTGTGTCTGTCATAATCTTAGAAATTTAAACCGCCTTCGCGGGCTCCTTCGGCTAATGATTTAACGCGTCCGTGGTACAAATAACCGTTGCGGTCAAAAACAATTTTAGAAATACCTGCTTCGAGAGCTTTGCCGGCTACAAGTTTTCCCACCTCGCGTGCCATCTCACTCTTGGTTAGCTTTTTATCGGCTAGTTCTTTGGATGCAGAAGATGCGGAAACTAAGGTATTTCCTTGCTCGTCGTTTATAACTTGAGCATAGATAGATTTATTGCTGCGGAAAACCGTTAATCGTGGACGCTCACTGGTGCCAAACACCTTCTTTTTAATCCGGTGTTTTATTCTGATTCTCCTACTGATTTTCTTTAAAGTTGCCATCCTGATAAGGAATTAAAATTTACAAATGTTACTTGCTACCGGCTGTTTTACCTGCCTTACGACGAAGTACTTCGCCCATAAACCTGATACCCTTGCCTTTGTATGGCTCTGGCTCGCGCAACGAACGAATCTTTGCCGCCACCTGTCCTAAAAGCTGCTTATCGTGCGACTCCATGATGATAGTAGGGCTTTTTCCTCTTTCCGTAACAGTTTGCAGTTTGATTTCGCTTGGAAGTTCAAAAAATATTGTGTGCGAATAACCAAGAGAAAGCTCTAAAATATTTCCTTCGTTGGCAGCTTTGTAGCCCACACCTACAACTTCTTGTACAACTTTATAACCAGTAGAAACCCCAACAACCATATTGTTGATAAGGGCTCTGTAGAGACCGTGAAGTGCCTTATGGCGTTTCTGGTCGGTTGGCCTTTCCACATAAAGTGTTCCGGCATCTATACGGATAGTAATATCTGAATTTACCGGCTGCTTAAGTTCTCCTTTTGGGCCGGATACAGTTACTATGTTGTTTTCTGAAACATTTACCTGAACTCCAGCAGGCAAAGTAATGGGTAATTTTCCTATTCTTGACATTTTCCCCTCCTTTTAGCTTACAAAACAAACAATTTCGCCACCTACTTTTAGTTCGCGTGCTTCTTTATCGGTAATAAGACCTTTGGAAGTGGATATAATGGCAATACCTAAGCCATTGAGTACGCGTGGAAGTTCTTCTACTCCACAAAACTTGCGCAAACCAGGCTTACTAATACGCGTAATATCGCGAATGGCTGGTGTTTTGGTTACGGGATGATACTTCAGGGCAATCTTAATAATGCCGGGCTTTACCTCATCTTCAAACTTGTAGTTCAGAATATAGCCTTTATCAAAAAGTATTTTGGTGATCCCCTTCTTGAGATTTGATGCAGGAATTTCTACAATCCTGTGATTGGCCTTCACGGCATTCCTTATTCGTGTCAGATAATCTGCAATTGGATCGGTTACCATTTTAAAATGAAAAAATTTATTGTGTGAAAAAAATTTACCAACTAGCCTTTGTAACTCCGGGTATAAGACCACTTAGAGCCATCTCACGGAAGTTGATACGGCTAATTCCAAACTGCCTCATATAACCTTTGGGTCTGCCAGTGAGCTTGCACCTATTGTGCAGACGCACAGGAGACGAATTTTTGGGCAACGCTTGCAATGCTTCATAATCGCCCTTGGCTTTCAAATCTGCTCTTTTGGCAGCATATTTAGCTACAAGTTTTTCTCTCTTGATTTCGCGGGCTTTAATTGACTCTTTTGCCATTTTACTTATTTTTTAAGATTCTTGAATGGAAGACCAAACTCGCGCAACAAAGAGTATGCCTCTTTATCCGTTCTGGCGGTAGTTACAAAAGTGATATCCAAACCGCTGATACGGTTGATCTTATCAATATTGATTTCTGGAAAAATAATTTGCTCAGAAATACCTAAAGTATAGTTGCCTCTACCATCGAAGCCCTTATCGTTGATTCCTTTAAAATCGCGAATACGGGGCAACGATACAGAAACTAATCTGTCGAGAAACTCATACATACGGCTACCGCGAAGAGTAACTCTGGCACCGATAGGCATACCACGACGCAACTTGAAGTTAGAAATATCCTTGCGCGACTTGGTAGCAACTGCCTTTTGGCCGGCTATCATCGTCATTTCCTCGAGCGCAGCTTCGATAATCTTCTTATCGGCGATAGCTGCACCAACACCCTGGTTCAAACTAATTTTCACCAAGCGTGGGGTTTCCATCTGGCACTTATACTGAAATTCCTGCATCAGCGTTGGTACGATTTCGGCAGTGTATTTATCTTTAAGTCTTGGAATATAACTCATTACTTAATCTCCTCCCCTGTCTTTTTAGAAAAACGAACCAGATTGCCTTTTTCGTTGAGTTTGCGTACTGTGCGGGTAGCATTGCCTTTGGCATCTATCACCATAAGATTGGAAATATGAATGCCGGCTTCTTTCTTTATAATACCACCTTGTGGGGTACCTGCTTTGGGCTTGGTATGTTTAGATACCATATTAACACCCTCCACGAGTGCTCTCAATTTTTCGGGATAAACAGTAAGTACACGCCCTTGCGAACCTTTGTCGTTGCCGGCAATAACTTTCACTGTATCACCCTTTTTTATGTGTAATTTAGCTTGCATAGCTTAGTTTTTTTTGCGTTAAAGCACTTCAGGTGCTAAGGAAACAATTTTCATAAATTGCTTTTCGCGCAATTCGCGGGCAACTGGCCCAAAAATACGCGTGCCGCGCATCTCTTCGTTTGCGGTGAGCAATACTACTGCATTGTCGTCGAAGCGAATGTAGCTACCATCGGGACGGCGCAAATGCTTCTTGGTGCGAACGATTACAGCTTTGGAAACAGTTCCTTTTTTCACATTGCCGCTCGAAAGGGCATCCTTAACCGTTACAATAATCTTATCACCTATTCCGGCATATCTGCGACCTGTGCCACCAAGCACTCTGATGCAGAGTACCTCTTTGGCTCCGCTATTGTCGGCTACAACTAATCTGGATTCCTGCTGTATCATAATTACTTGGCCCTTTCAACTATTTCAATTAATCTCCAACATTTGTTTTTGCTCAATGGTCGGGTCTCCATGATGCGTACTAAATCGCCCATATTGCATTGGTTGGTCTCATCGTGCGCCATAAACTTAGACGAACGCTTGATAAACTTACCATACTTTGCGTGCTTTATCTTACGCTGAACCTCTACAACAATAGATTTATTCATCTTGTTGCTTACCACTATGCCCGTCTTTTCTTTCCTGGGGTTTCTGGTTTCCATGCTTACAATTACTTTTGTTTGTTTTCCTCTAATTCCCGTAGGCGCAATTCTGTGAGCATACGAGCAACGGTTTTACGATATACCTGAATTTTTAGAGGGTTTTCTAAGGGAGACACAGCATGATTCAACTTAAGTTTGCTCAGCTGCTTGCGCTCTTCTTCCAACCGCTCTTTTATTTCACCGGTTGACATTTCTCGTATTACGCTTTGTTTCATTGTTTCGTAAATTTAAAATTTGTCATCAACTGACCCTGGCACTTTTGCCAGGATGCTTTGTCGGAGAACTTTCTGTACAGGTAACGGCTGCATTGGATTTTTTCCCCATCAAAAAGGCTGCAAAATTACAATTTTATTTTGTAATAAAAAACCTTTATTCTACAAAGTCTTTTCTAACCACAAATTTGGTGGCTATGGGCAGTTTTTGCGAACCAAGTCGCATTGCTTCCTTAGCTGTTTCAAGGTTTACACCTTCAGCTTCGAATAGAATTCTGCCTGGAGCTATCCGCGATACAAAGTATTCGGGAGCACCCTTACCTTTACCCATACGCACCTCGGCTGGTTTTTTAGTAACCGGCTTATCGGGAAACACCCTGATCCAAAGTTGACCTTCGCGTTTCATCTGACGGGTAATAGCCTGGCGTGCGGCTTCTATTTGCCTTCCGGTAAGCCAGCACATCTCGAGGGCCTTTATGCCAAACGAACCAAAGGACAACTCAGCTCCCCTTTTAGTATTCCCTTTGACGCGGCCCTTTTGCTCCTTCCTGAATTTGGTTTTCTTAGGCTGTAACATTATATAATCTTTTTTCTTTTCGACAAATCAAACACTACTTCTTGTTGCTTTTCTGACGGCCTCTGAAACGGCTGCCTCCGCCTACGCCTGTAGGTGCGGGCTTGCCCTTAGATGGCTCATCTACAAATGGGGTAAGCTCGCGCTTGCCATATACCTCGCCCTTGCAAATCCATACTTTGATACCTATGCGACCATAAGTAGTATGTGCTTCGGCTGTTGAATAATCAATATCTGCACGCAAGGTATGCAAAGGAATACGACCCTCTTTGTAGGTCTCGGTACGCGCCATTTCGGCACCACCAACACGACCTGCTACTGTAACCTTGATACCCTCTGCCCCTACTCGCAAAGTGGAGGCAATAGCTGTTTTTACAGCCCTACGAAACGATATACGACCCTCAATCTGCTTTGCAACAGTAGATGCTACAAGAAAAGCATCAAGCTCGGGGCGTTTGATCTCGCTGATATTAATTTGAACCTCCTTGGAGGTGATTTTCTTTAATTCTTCTTTGAGCTTATCTACTTCTTGTCCGCCTTTACCAATAATCACTCCGGGGCGAGCCGTGTTGATAGTAACAGTAATAAGTTTTAAAGTGCGCTCAATCACAATTTTAGAAACACCGGCCTTCGTCAGGCGGGCGTGAAGATACTTGCGAATCTTAGAATCTTCTACTAATTTGGTCTCATACTTGCGGCCACCATACCAGTTTGAATCCCATCCCTTGATGATACCAAGCCTAAGTCCGATCGGATTTGATTTTTGTCCCATCTGAAAAAGATTTAATCGTTTTTAATTTTACTATCAACAAAAATGGTAACATGGTTCGACCTTTTACGAATCCGATAGCCACGACCCTGTGGTGCAGGGCGCAAGCGCTTCAGCTGACGACCGCCATCAACATTTATGCTTTTTACATAAAGGTTGCTGTCTTCTATTCGTACGCCTTCATTTTTGCTTTGCCAATTGGCAATAGCCGACAACAAAAGCTTCTCGAGCCTGTTGCTGGCATCTTGCTTTGAATACTTGAGTATTCCAAGGGCTTTGTTTACTTCTTTGCCTCTAATAAGGTCTGCGATAAGGCGCATTTTCCTTGGTGAAGTAGGGCAATCGAGAAGCTTGGCAAAATACTGGGTCTTTTTCTCATCTTTGAGTTTTTCAGCCCTTAAGTGTTTTCTTAATCCCATTTTAAGATGCAATTATTATTTTTTTGCTTTGTCTTTCTTTCCAGCATGTCCGCGGAATATGCGGGTGGGTGCAAATTCTCCAAGTTTGTGACCTACCATGTTCTCGGTAACATAAACTGGGATAAACTTATTGCCATTGTGAACTGCAATGGTTTGGCCTACAAACTCAGGCGAAATCATTGATGCACGCGACCAAGTCTTAATAACCGACTTGCGATTGCTGCTTGCACTGGCAAGGATCTTCTTCTCGAGCTTTACGCTAATGAATGGTCCTTTTTTTAGGGAACGGCTCATTGTATCTGATTTTACTTTATTCCAAAAAAATTACTTCTTCCTTCTTTCCACAATCAGCCTGTTGGACATTTTCTTCTTGTGGCGAGTCTTATAACCTTTTGCAGGAACACCGTTGCGGCTTCTTGGATGGCCTCCGGAGGCACGACCTTCACCACCACCCATTGGGTGATCTACGGGGTTCATAGCAACACCTCTGGTGCGGGGCCTGCGACCAAGCCAACGGCTACGACCAGCTTTGCCCGATTGCTCGTGCATGTGGTCGGGGTTGGAGGTTGAGCCTATAGTAGCTTTGCAACTGGTGAGCACCATACGCAATTCGCCAGAAGGCAACCTTAGCGTAGCATACTTACCATCGCGCGACATGAGCTGCGCATAGGTACCAGCACTGCGTGCCATCTTACCACCTTGCCCAGGATTCAATTCTATATTGTGCACAAGGCTACCCAGCGGGATATCGCGAAGCAACATTGCATTGCCCACATCGGGAGTGGCAGATTCACCCGAAAGGATTACCTGTCCTACTTTTAAACCATTGGGTGCAATGATATAGCGCTTCTCGCCATCTGCATAAAAAAGAAGTGCAATACGAGCCGAACGATTTGGATCGTATTCAATTGTTTTCACTGTTGCCGGAATACCATCTTTCTCGCGCTTAAAATCAATTAGTCGCAAGCGACGCTTATGTCCACCGCCCAAATAGCGCATGGTCATTCTACCGGCTTGATTCCTGCCTCCACTATTATTTTTGCCAACCACGAGGCTCTTTTCTGGAGCTGAGGCAGTTATTTCGTCAAATGCGCTAATAACTTTATTGCGCTGACCGGGAGTGGTTGGTTTAAATTTTCTTAAAGCCATTTATCCTTAAATATTGCTGTAAAAATCTATCCTCTGACCTTCGGCCAAGGTAATTATGGCCTTCTTAAAATTGCTTTTCTTACCGCTCTGAACACCTTGCTTGGTAAAGCGTACTTTACTCTTGCCCAGATACAACATGGTGTTGACTGAAACCACATCAACACTGTACATATCGGCTACAGCTTTCTTGATTTGGTTTTTGGTTGCACGCTTGTCAACAACAAAACCGAAGCGGTTGGAAAATTTCTCAGATACCGATGTCATTTTTTCGGTTATCAGTGGCTTAATCAAAACTTCCATTTTTGTCTTCGTTTAGGGGTCGATCTATTTCCAACCCGTTTCATATTAAAATTAATCCAGCAAAATATTTTCAACTTCCGTGAGCGAATTCTCAATCATGAGCAATTTCTCATAGTGAAGTATCATGTATGTATTGAGGTCGCCAGCCATTACAACTTTGGTTCTGGGTAGATTGCGAGCAGCAAGTTCTACATGGCGATCTTTCTCTGCTAATACCAACAAAGTCTTTTTGCCTTCCAAAGAAAATTTCTTTAGAAACTCAAGATAATTTTTGGTTTTTGGCTCAGCAAAACTGAAAGGAGCAAGTACAGTAATATTGTTGGCTTGGGCTTTGTAGGTAAGTGCCGACTTGCGGGCAAGCCTTTTTACTTTTTTGTTTACCTTAAAGGAATAATCTCTGGGCTGTGGACCAAACATTGTACCACCGCCTCTGAAGATTGGGGATTTGATGTCGCCTTTGCGGCTACCGCCGGTGCCTTTTTGCTTGTGCAATTTGCGGGTGCTACCTGCTACTTCACTTCTTCCTTTTGTTTTTGCTGTTCCTTGGCGCTGATTGGCAAGGTATTGCTTCACATCGAGGTAAATAGCGTGATCGCTGGGGAGTATCCCAAAAATTTCATCGTTCAATACAACACTCCTATCTGTGGTAGTGCCGTCAAAATTATATACTGTTAACTCCATCTCTCAAGAATTATAAATGAACCATTGGGTCCCGGTACAGAACCTTTAACAATTACGAGGTTTTTCTCAGGAATGAGCTTCATGATTTTTAGGTTGATCATTTTAACGCGATCGCCACCCATGCGTCCTGCCATGCGCATACCTTTGATAACACGGGATGGCCAAGATGACGCACCAATAGAACCAGGGGCGCGAACTCGGTCGTGCTGGCCGTGAGAACCAGAACCTACACCGCTAAAGTTATGACGCTTCACAACTCCTTGAAAGCCTTTACCCTTGGAAGTACCAATTACATCAATAAACTCACCCTCGATAAAAACATCAACTGTGAGAACATCGCCAAACTGCTTTGGATTTTCCTTCTCAAAACGAGTAAACTCGGCTACCATCTTTTTGGGAGTAGTGCCGGCTTTTGCAAAATGCCCCTTTAGGGCTTTGGTGGTTTGCTTTTCCTTTTGGTCTCCAAAAGAAAGCTGGAGAGCTTCATAGCCGTCCTTCTCGGTTGTCTTGACCTGAGTAACCACACAGGGACCTGCTTCTATTACCGTGCATGGGATGTTCTTCCCAGAGGCATCGAATAGACTGGTCATTCCAATTTTTTTTCCAATTAATCCAGACATCGTTCAGATTTTTCTGCTCTTTAGGCAATAATTAAGTTAATATTAAACTTTGATTTCGACTTCCACGCCGCTTGGCAACTCCAATTTCATGAGTGCATCTACGGTTTTGGATGAAGTCGAATAAATATCCAGCATTCGCTTGTGCGAGCACAATTGAAATTGTTCTCTGGATTTCTTGTTTACGAATGGAGAACGCAAAACGGTAAAAATCTTCTTGTTGGTAGGAAGTGGAATGGGTCCATTTACCACCGAACCTGTTGATTTTACTGTTTTCACGATCTTCTCGGCAGACTTGTCCACCAAATTGTAATCGTAAGATTTTAATTTAATTCTGATTCTTTGACTCACGGTTTGCGTTATTTTGAATTAAACGATTAAACTTTTACTCCCAACAGCTTAGCTACTACATCATCTGCAATATTCCTTGGCGTTTCTTGATAGTGAGAAAACTCCATAGATGAAGTAGCTCTTCCACTGGTTAATGTTCTTAGGGAAGTTACATATCCAAACATTTCGGATAATGGAACTTTTGCTTCTACAACTTGCAGGTTGAATCTGGAAGATATGCCTTGCAACTGTCCTCTTCTACGATTGAGGTCGCCTACAACATCTCCAATATATTCATCAGGTGTAACAACTTCAAGCTTCATAATAGGCTCCAGAAGGACACTACCTGCCTTTTTGCAGGCTGCTTTAAATCCTATTTTGGCTGCAATTTCGAACGAAAGTGAATCTGAGTCCACATTGTGGTACGATCCATCCAACAGCCGCACTTTTAGACTATCAACTTGAAAACCGGCCATCACGCCATTCAACATTGCTTGCTTAAAGCCTTTTTCAACTGAAGGTATATATTCGCGCGGAATATTTCCGCCTTTTACTTCATCTATAAATTGCAATCCAGCAACACCTTCGTCTGCAGGACCTATTTCAAACACAATGTCGGCAAACTTACCCCTACCACCCGATTGCTTTTTATATACTTCTCGGTGTTCTACAGTAGAAACAATCGCTTCTTTGTAGGCAACTTGTGGTGCTCCTTGATTGCATTCTACCTTAAACTCACGCTTTAGGCGATCTACAAGGATTTCTAAGTGTAATTCACCCATGCCGCTAATAACAGTTTGCCCACTGTCGGCATCCACTTTTACTTTGAAAGTAGGATCTTCTTCGGCCAACTTGCCAAGTGCCAACGATAGCTTATCAACATCGAGCTGGGTTTTGGGTTCCACGGCTATGCTGATAACTGGATCGGGGAAAGTCATGCTTTCCAAAACTACAGGATGTTTCTCCTCGCAAAGAGAGTCCCCAGTTTTTATGTCTTTGAATCCTACAGCTGCGGCAATATCTCCGGCCTCTATAAAATCAACAGGATTTTGCTTGTTGGCATGCATTTGCAGTATGCGCGAAATGCGTTCCTTTTTTCCTGATGTAGCATTCAAAATATATGAACCTGAATCGAGTCTTCCACTATAAACCCTAAAAAAACAAAGTTTGCCCACATAGGGGTCGGTTATGATTTTAAAGGCTAAAGCAGCAAAAGGCTCATTTACATTTGCCTTACGCACTTCTTCCATCTCGGTGCGAGGGTTTATACCAACTACCGCAGGCTTGTCTAAAGGTGATGGGAGAAAACGGGCAACGCTATCCAACAATAATTGTACGCCTTTATTCTTAAAAGCTGAGCCGCACAAAACGGGTGTAATCTTTAAGTCTATAGTAGCTTTTCTGATTATTTCCAGCATTTCTTCTTCAGAAATACTATCAGGATTTTCCATAAACTTTTCCAGAAGCTCTTCGCTTTCTTCGGCACAACCTTCCAAGAGTTTCAACCGATAGTCTTTCACGGTATCCACCATATCTGCGGGGACTGGAATTTCTGTAAAAACTGTTCCAAGCGATTGGGCGTCCCACTCGTAAGCTTTTCCTGTAATAAGGTCAACTATACCACAAAAAGAATCTTCTGAACCGATGGGCAACTGCACGGGTACGGCATTCATGCCCAGTCTATCCTTTATTTTTGCAACTACAGCGTAAAAATCCGCGCCGGCTCTGTCCATTTTATTAACAAAACTGATACGGGGTACCTTATATTTATCTGCTTGGCGCCACACTGTTTCGGATTGCGGTTCTACACCGCCAACAGCGCAAAACAATGCTATAGCACCATCTAATATTCTAAGGCTTCTTTCAACTTCTACAGTAAAATCAACATGGCCAGGCGTGTCAATAAGGTTTATCTTGAACTGCTGGTTGCGATAGTTCCAGAAAGTAGTAGTAGATGCCGAACTGATTGTAATGCCCCGCTCTTGTTCCTGCACCATGTAATCCATGGTTGCAGCACCATCGTGCACTTCGCCCAGTCGGTAGTTCACGCCAGTATAGAACAATATGCGCTCGGTAGTAGTAGTCTTACCGGCATCAATATGTGCCATAATGCCTATATTGCGCGTGTATGCTAAATTTCTGGCCATGTACTAATTAGGTAGTTTGTGTAGATCAATGGTGTATTAGAAACGGAAATGGCTGAATGCCTTATTGGCTTCTGCCATACGGTGTGTGTCTTCTTTTTTCTTGAATGCAGCACCTTCCTCACGGAAAGCAGCTACAATCTCGCCTGCCAATTTGGCCGACATTCCCTTCTCATTGCGTTTGCGCGAATAGTTGATAAGGTGCTTAATGCCAATAGTCATTTTGCGCTCTGGGCGAATCTCCGAAGGAATTTGAAAGGTAGCACCGCCAATACGACGACTGCGAACTTCAACAGATGGAGTTACATTGGCCAATGCTTTTTTGAAAACTTCCAAGCCTTCTTCTTTTGTTTTGCCGGAAACTATCTCAATAGCATCATAAAAAATGTTGTAAGCCAAGTTTTTCTTGCCCCTTTCCATCAAATTGTTTACAAAACGCGAAACCAAAACATCATTAAATTTTGGGTCGGGGAGCAATATTCGCTTCTTGGGTCTTGATTTTCTCATGGTATCTCTGAATAATTATTCTTGTGGAATGAAAATTATTTCTTGCCTTTGGCACCGCCTTTAGCTGCTGGTACTGGCTGTTTGCCGGCCTTAGGTCTTTTGGTTCCGTACTTCGACCTGCGCTGATTGCGACCATTTACGCCGCTGGTATCCAATGCACCACGAACTATGTGGTATCTTACTCCGGGCAAATCTTTTACTCTACCACCTCTGATAAGTACAATGCTGTGCTCCTGCAAGTTGTGACCTTCTCCAGGAATGTACGCATTCACCTCTTTTGTGTTGGTGAGCCTTACTCTGGCTACCTTACGCATAGCTGAATTGGGCTTCTTGGGAGTGGTGGTGTAAACCCTTACGCATACACCTCTGCGCTGGGGGCACGAGTCCAAAGCGGGTGACTTACTCTTGTAAGAAACCTTTTGGCGGCCTTTACGAACCAATTGTTGAATTGTTGGCATACTGCAATGAAATTTGTAAAAACTTCTTTTTTATTGTGTTAGATTCTTATCTGCCTATTTTGGGGAGTGCAAAGGTACAAGTTTATTTTTGAAAACCAAGTTGGTTTCTCAAAAATTAAAATCTTTTACCCTAAATGCAGCTTTGTCCCTTAATTGCGAAATCAAAGCCGTAGCAAATGAATTGTGATTCAGCCAAATATTTCTTTTGCTTTGGGGGCACAAAGGTAGTAAACTTTAACAAAATTTAGAGATTTTTTTTATTTGCAAAAAGTCTTCCACCAAAACCAGTTATTAGGAGGTCGTTGCATGGAATTTCAATCGCATTCTGTCAGCATCTTTTTGAACATTTTTCATCAATGCAACTCCCCAATCATTAAAAGGTAGGGCTACAATATTGTAAACTCAACCTTCTACTCTTAGGTATCTTTTCTTCGTGATCCATTGTTGAGAAATTGGGCGATGGTTTTCATTACTTTTGCAAATCAAAACAACAGGCAACCTAATTCCTAAACTTGGGTTTTCAAAATTTTGCCATGCAACTATTTTTCATCCTTCTGCTCTTATTAATCCTTCCAAATTGGACACAGGCGGAGCAGCCATCCATAGCACTATTAGCCCCCAACGATGTGAGGTGGTTTACACCCGACCAATTAGAAGATCCATTTGGGTTCTTGCCCAAGCCCATTGATACTACTATTATAGGGTTTCAACGCTACGATTTCTCGTTTCGAAATAATCCTTTTTTTGCCCATAGGGGCAATGTGGGTCATGCAGTTCGTTGGTTAGAATTTAGACCGTACTCCGGAATTCGCTTTACACCCCATACCACAAGTGCATTTGGAGGAGTGCATTTTACTCCCGACAGCATAAGGCTATATGAGCTTAGGCATGTTTTCAGCGAATTGTATTATGTAACAGGTGCGGATAATGAACAGCTGTTTTTTGCAAATCACAATCAAAAATTTAGTGAGAGGTTTTTTGGAGGATTCAAGTATCAGGCAGTAAGTTCGCCCGGTTCGTTCAATCATATTGCATCTAACCATACCAATGTGAAGTTTACTATTCACTACCGCTTACCCGGGGATCGCTATCAGGTGCTTGGGAGTTTCATTAGCAATCGCAATAGATTGCAAGAAAGCGGCGGATTAGAAAACCGTCTGGATTTTGAAGCCAATCCCAATATGGATATTGTGCGTATGCCATCTGCTACTTCCCAAACGCGCGAAACCATAGTAAATCTTCGCCAATTTTACCAAACAGGGTTTTATATTAATAGAGCAAACGAAGATGCTCCGCAACGGTTTCTCAACTTGGGGAGACTCACCCATGAGTTTTCTTGGATTTCGCAAGCATTGGTTTTTAACGATCCGGCGAGCCCTATTTCGTTTTTTGCTACCCCACCGGCTAATACAAATTTCACATTCGATTCTACTCGTATTAGCATCTTAGAAAATCGAATAGGGTGGTCAAACTTCCCATTGCAAACCGCAAGAGGGAGATTTCCCTTCAATTTAAAGCTTTTTCTCAAACATAGCTTCATAGACATCCAACAACCACTGAGTGCAGATGCTACGCGCAAAATTACTTGGGATCGAAGAAGATACAACCAAGTGGTGCAAGGTGCCGAAATTGAGACCGACCAATCGCTGTTTCTGTCGGGCAAGGCATTTGCAAATCTCACTTTGGGTGGCTACCACGATGGCGATTTTTCGTTGGGTGCATCCGTTGCAATGGGCAGACCAGAACAGCGATACAGGTTACAGTTTATTGCAGATTTGCACAATAGACAGGCACCATATTTTCTTTCTCGATTTTCGAGCAATTATGTAAGGTGGGACAATAATTTTGCCAAACAAACCATTGCCCGCGCCGGAGCCGTGCTGCAGTCTGATTGGATCAGTGCAGGAATAAATTACTTTGTGCTCAACAATATGGTGTTTTTAGGTCCGCAAGGGCTGCCGATTCAAAATACTAATACTTTGGGGCTATTGCAAGCCAACCTGACGGTGCAATCGCGGTTAGGTCCATTAAGAACCATCAACCGAATACTCTTTCAACGGGTATCCGATACTCCTTTTGAGAATTTTCCTGAGTTGGTTAGCTATCACTCTGTGTTTTTTGCGTTTCCGCTTTTCAACAGAGCAATGCACCTAAATTTGGGTTTGGATGTGCATTTCAACACAGCCTATCAACCCATGGGATATTTGCCCATGATAAGGCAGTTTTATGCCCAAGATCACTTCATGGCAAGTGAAACCATTCTCGCCAATGCTTTTGCAACTTTCGATGTGCAGCGCACCCGGTTCTTTCTAAAAGCACAAAACTTGGGTGCCCTTCTGCCAAATGCCCCCATTGTGTATCACATTCCATTCTACCCTCTGCCAGGTATGGCTATCAAATTCGGTGTTTCGTGGATGTTTTTCAACTAATGGTGTAGCGAAACTTTACTAAATTGCAAGTTCAATAAATGGAAATTGGTTGAAACTTGATGGTATGCTTATTAAAGCGTTATGAAGCTATGCGCAATACTTCAATAATTAGCACAAAATGCATTGGTTGCGACTTCTCCACACAATCTAACCAAAAACATTGATACCCCACTGGGTAGCACGAAAAATATCTTCAAAACAAAATTCAGAGCCGTTTTTTTATCGAGCTAAATGGCTGTGCGTAGGTTTGCACATCTATTGCTGCAATCTCTCTATCGCAAAGTATTGCCAACCGCTCTACCACATTGCGCAACTCTCGGATGTTTCCCGTCCACTTTATCTTTTTCAATTCGTCCAAAGCACTATCCAAAAACAACTTGGGAGGCATGGCTTGCTCGGCTACAATTTGATTGAGAAAATGATTTGCCAACAAGGGGATATCAGAGAGTCTTTCGTTGAGCGAAGGCACATGTATGAGTATTACGCTTAGGCGATGGTACAAATCTTCACGAAAATTTCCCTTCTCTATTTCCTGATGGATATTCTTATTGGTGGCAGCCACGACCCTCACATCTACAGAAATATCCTTTTCGCCACCTACACGCATTATTTTATTCTCTTGCAACGCCCTAAGTACTTTGGCCTGCGCGGCTAAACTCATATCGCCAATCTCATCAAGAAAAAGGGTACCGCCTGTTGCCATTTCGAAGTTTCCTTTCTTTTGTTTAATGGCGGAAGTAAACGATCCTTTTTCGTGACCAAACAATTCGCTTTCAATAAGCTCTGATGGAATTGCGGCACAATTAACCTCCACAAATGGTCCCTTAGATCGATTGCTCAATTCGTGAAGCCAACGAGCCACAAGCTCTTTACCTGTACCGTTTTGCCCTGTGATAAAAACCCTTGCATCGGTAGGTGCTACTCGGTTCAAAAGGTCCTTGATGCGCAACATAGCTTCAGAATCGCCAATCATGTCGTAGGTTTTGCTTACCTTTCTCTTTAGTACCTTGGTTTCCGAAACAAGCCGAGTTTTGTCGGTGGCATTTCTGATTGTTATTAATAGCCGATTGAGATCCAAAGGTTTGGAAATAAAATCGTATGCACCTTTTTTGATAGCTTCCACTGCTGTTTCTATCGAACCATGCCCAGATATCATCACAACTGTAGCGTCGGGATCCTTCTCATGAATTTTCCCCAAAACCTCCATGCCATCCATCTTTGGCATTTTAATGTCGCACAATATTAAATCAAACTTGGTAGTCTCCAATTTTTCTAAGGCTACAAAGCCATCTTCAGCAACTTCTACTTCAAACTTCTCATACTCCAGAATTTCCTTTAGAGTGTTGCGAATACTCCTCTCATCATCAATTACAAGTATCCTTGCCATGGCTTTCGTTTTTTGAATTGCCAAAATTAATTATTAAAAAACTTGCAGACATGTTTTAGCGCAAAAACGGATAAAATCAAGCTGTATAGTCGCAAATGCTCATGCCGAATATTTACCTACCAGCAAACTTTTATTGTGTTGCAAAGTTGGTAATACTACAAGGGCTTGGAAATTTCCAAGCCCTTGTTTTTTTATATTCGAACAGTGCATTCGCCTATCGGTATCTTATCCACTTCCACAATTCTGCATAGTCAATTTTCTTGCCATACATTAGAATACCGGTACGATAGATTTTTCCAGCCAACCAAGTAGTAGCTATAAATCCCAAAATCAACAATGTGGCAGAAAGAGCAACATCTACCATAGGAACACCAAAAGGAATCCGAATCATCATAATGATTGGAGATGTAAAGGGTATGATGGAGAGCCAAAAAGCCAATGGCCCATCTGGGTTTTGCAAAACCGATTGCATCATTACAATTCCAAATATCAGGGGTATGGTTACAGGGAGCATAAATTGCTGGGTATCGGCTTCGTTGTCCACTGCAGAACCAATGGCTGCAAACATAGCTGCATAGAGCAAAAATCCGCCAAGAAAATAAAACAGAAATGCTAATAAAACTACCGGATAGTTTATTGCAGCCAAACCTTCCATGATTTCGCCTGCAAAAGTATTGTTGGCAGCAGCAGCATCAAGCCGCTCCTGCATCAACTCGGGATTTAAAGACTCTGCGCCAGGGGCATAAACCTCTTGCGGCGGAGTGAAAGCAAACACATCAGGAAAAGCCGACCGCACAGCAAAAACAAGAATACCCGTAAAAACCACCCAAATTACAAACTGGGTAAGCCCTACCAAACCTACTCCAAGAATTTTGCCCATCATCAACTGGAATGGTTTAACACTGGAAACGATAATTTCAACAATGCGGTTGGTTTTCTCTTCAAGTACTCCTCTTAGAACCTGAGAACCAAAAAGAAAAATAAACATATAAATCATAAAACCGCCCAAAAAGCCTAACCCTGTGCGGACTTCTGGATGATCGGCTGCCTGCTGGCCAGCTTCGTCAATGCGAATTGCACTGATATTGATTGGGGTTTCTACAGCCATAAGAATTTGGGGGTCAATACCTTTTACGGTAAGTTTCAATCCTTCAAATTCATTTTCCAAAATGGTCTCCACATGCGACTTAGCCTCAACATTTACTGACCTTTGCGAAAAAATTCGCAAACTGGCAGGCGATTGAAATGCAATATCCGGAATATGCAAAATGGCATCGTATGTCCTATCCTCAAGGAGAAGTTTTGCACTATCAATGCTGGTTTCTAATGGAGAAAAAGTAAATTGGTTGGTGTTTTCAAATGCGGTGTAAAACAACTTTGAATCGTCAACAATCGCAATCTTATAGTCGGTATCGCTCAATGTGGCAATAAGTGCCGGTGCTACCATAAGCGCAGCCATAAGTAATGGTCCAAGAATGGTCATCACTATGAATGATTTTTTCTTGGTGCGACTCAGATATTCTCGTTTTATAATGATGGAAATCTTATTCATTTCGTTGCTGTTTTATTATTCGGAAAGATATGAATTGCCATGGGCCGTAAGCTCATAATCAGTACCCTCTTGAGGAAATTTTCCTGTAACAGTTTTTATAAAAATATCGTTCATGCTGGGTACAAGCTCACTAAAAGTATTAACTTGAGCAATAGGCAATAGTGTCTTGAGCAACTCATTAGGCTCGGTATTGTTCATAGCCCTGATGCGGGCTGTAACCATTCCGTTATGGGGTATAACTTTGAGAAGCTCATATCGAGTACTGTGCAATTGCTCGATAGGCTGCTGCAAATTCGATAGCTCAACTTGGTAAATATTGGTAGAATAGTTTCTCTTAATATCCCTAACATTACCATCAAGTATTTTTTCCGCCTTGTTTATCAGTGCTATATGATCGCACAACTCTTCTACCGAACCCATATTGTGTGTGGAGAAGATTATGGTAGCACCGTTATTGCGCAAATTGAGGATTTCCTGCTTTAAAAGGTTTACATTTATGGGATCGAAGCCACTAAAGGGCTCATCGAAGATCAGCAAATCGGGATTGTGCAATATGGTAACAATAAATTGAACCTTTTGCGCCATGCCTTTCGATAGCTCTTCCACCTTTTTGTTCCACCAGGGCAAAAGGTCGAATTTCTCGAACCACTCCTTGAGCATTTTTTTTGCTTTTGCTGCCGGCACACCTTTCAATTGCGCAAGATACAATGCCTGCTCGCCAACTTGCATTTTTTTATACAACCCCCTTTCTTCGGGAAGATAACCTATGCGGTGCACATGCTCCGGCCTGAGCAATTCATTGCCATAATACAAAGCTCCTTCATCAGGACCAATAATCTGGTTGATGATTCGGATTAGGGTAGTCTTGCCTGCTCCATTAGGACCAAGCAAACCAAAAATGCTACCCTTGGGTACACTTACACTTACATTGGTCAACGCTCTATGACCCGTGTAGGACTTGCTTACACCTTCTGCCTTGAATAGAAAATCCATGTATTTTTAATAAGGTTTAAAAACGAAGGTTAAAATTACAATAAAACCTATTGCAAACCTTTTTCTGGTTATTGTTTGATGAAATTTTACATTGCAGTGGGATTTTTTTGGAGGACTCAATGAACATACAAAAACAGTTGCAACAAACCAATACAGTTTTACAGCATTGCACCATGATTCCACAACTTTGCCTATACACTGTATTTGTGAAATTAAAGTTACTCTTCCCACTTGAAAAAGACAATCCATTCCATCTAGGGCAGGGAAAAAATTATCAGTAAAAACGACCGGAGAAATCAAGAGTTGATTATTGTTGAAATACGAACTACCCACATTGCCATTTTGTAGTTTACAATTGCTCTCAATTAATTTTTCATAGACAGTTAGTAGATTTTATGGGATTAGCATAGGAACTCCAAAAAAAAATTCGCAAGTTTTGAAGAACAAATTAAAATCTCGTTATATTTATCCCCAATTTCTTAATCAAATTAAATCCACCTGTATGAAAAATTTCACAAAAGTTGCATTAATTGCCATTATGGTAATTTTCTCCAGCTGTGCCACCATTTTTTCCGGCACCAGCGATCGTGTATCATTTAATACAGAGCCTTCGGGTGCCACAGTTTTTATTGATGGCATAGAAAGGTGTACTACTCCCTGCGAAGTTAGAGTTAGGCGTAGTATAAACGAGAGAGATGTTAGGATTACTTTAGAAGGTTATGAAACCAGATGGTTTTCTCTCGAAAGGGAGCTTAATTTGATAAGTATTCTCAATCTGGGAAATATGTTTGGTTGGGCTATTGACGCGTTGTCCGGTGCTATTTTTCGCTTTGTCCCCACCGAGTACTCTATTACTCTACAAAGGGAAAGGCAGTCGGAATTAACTCACCCAGTGATGATTAAAATTGAAGAAGAAAACAGGCAGGTAGATGCTTTACTGACTCAGGAATTACCTAAATCGCTTATTCAGAACTAAATCGGAATCACTCCCACCCGCTAATCAGGCAGTAATACGAAGTTAGATCAGTACTCTAAGGATAAAGCCGTAATATTGAAGTTTGTAGCTTCCATATTACGGCTATTTTTTTGGTAATCACAGAAAATCAGTCGTTTAAACAAACGATTTTCTTGAAAAGTCCATTCGCGCAAGCTCACTGAATAGACAATCGAATTGTAGCTCTGCCAAACTTCTTTGTGTAATCTGGATGCAACCTTTCATTGGGTTCTTTCCAAAATGAATACCCTAAAAGCTACATCCAAAACAGAAAAAACTGATTATGAACCCCTTAACTTTTTGGGAAAGGATTTATCTATGCACATGTGCCTAATTAAAAACCTCTTTCATTCTCTCGAAGAAGCTTTTGTCACCCTTTTTGGGTTGGGGCTGGAAATTTTCTGACATTCCCAACTTTTCTAATATCTGTCGTTCTTCTTTGGAGAGTATTTGCGGAGTCCAAACATTGATGTTTACCAACAAATCTCCCCTGCCATATTCGTTAACCGATGGTAGTCCTTTTCCTTTGAGTCTAAGTACTCTGCCACCTTGCGTTCCTGGTTCAATTTTTATGCGTGCCTTTCCTTCCAATGTAGGTATCTCAATGGTATCTCCGATGGCAGCTTGTGTGAATGTGATGTAGTGGTCGTATAGCAGATTGTTGCCGTCCCTTATCAGTTTTTCGTGAGGTACTTCTTCAATTACCACAATTAAATCGCCTGGGATGCCGCCTCTTGCAGCTGCATTGCCTTTGCCGTGCAAGGAGAGTTGCATTCCTTCGGCTACACCGGCCGGAATATTTATCAATATCACTTCATCCTCTTTCACAATACCATTGCCAAAGCACGAAGTGCATTTTTCTGTAATAATCTTTCCTTCACCTCCACACGATGGACAAGTATTGGTGGTTTGCATCCTGCCCAGA
The DNA here is from genome assembly GCA_003451785.1 of Bacteroidales bacterium. Lineage (GTDB taxonomy): Bacteria > Bacteroidota > Bacteroidia > Bacteroidales > UBA7960 > UBA7960. The sequence continues at coordinate 104 of DMJL01000235.1, read as the reverse complement.
AAAGTATTGGTAAACTGGGTAACTCTACCTTTTCCGTTGCAAGTAGAACAGGTATGGTATGCACCGGCATTTCGTGCACCTGTGCCACTACAAGTGCTGCACGA
>DMJL01000268.1 GCA_003451785.1 Bacteroidales bacterium | reverse complement strand
AGCGATAGGGCTATAAGTTCAGCAACATCAAGGTTTTGAATTTCCGTTTCCCGATTTTTGTACTTCAGTCCGTCGGTAATCATGGTCATACAAAACGGGCATGATGACGCAATAATTTTGGCACGGGTGTCCAAGGCCTCTTCAATGCGTTCGATAAATATTTCCTTGCTGCCGTGTTCTGCTTCTTTAAACATTTGGGCACCACCTGCCCCACAACAAAGAGCTGAACTTCTGTTGTGCTTCATTTCTACAACCTTGCCGCAGACAGATTTGAGAATTCTGCGGGGGGCTTCGTAAATTTCATTTGCCCGGCCAAGGTAGCATGGGTCATGGTAGGTAATGGATACTCCCGAAAAGCGGGTCAGGTCTAATTGCAGTTTACCGCTTTCCATCCATTCATCGAGTAGAGCAACATAACTGAACACCTCGTAATTGCCTCCCAAATCGGGATATTCGTTTTTAAAAACATTGAAGCAGTGCGGACAAATGGTAATAATGCGACTTACCTCGTATGCCTTGAGTGTTTCAATATTTTGCAGGGCCTGCATTTGGTAAAGCATTTCGTTGCCTGCTCTTCGGGCAGGATCGCCGGTGCAGGATTCTTCCTTGCCCAGCACGGCATAGCTGATGTTCAGATGCGAAAGTATTTTGGCAAATGCCACGCTTACTTTTTTATATCTGTCATCATAGGCACCGGCGCATCCCACCCAAAACAAGTATTCTGGTTTTTCGCCCCGGGCAAACACTTCTGACATTACAGGTACTTTCAGTTTTGTCGTTTTCATATCCCATTAAGCCTCTTAAGGATTATCAACTTATTAATCTGCCTCCCCGGCCCATAACAAACGGTCTTCGGGTGAGTATTGCCAGGGAGCTCCATTATTTTCAATGTTGCTAAACATCGCTTTGATCTCACCCGGAGCATTTCCTTCTTCCATCACCAGATACCGCCTCATATCAATAATGATTCCGGGATGGTTGATATTCACGGGGCACTCGGTGGCACAGGCATTGCATGTTGTGCATGCCCATATTTCTTCAGTGCTTACATAATTGCGCAAAAGACTTTTGTTATCTGAAAATGCTTTCCCTTCCTTTAACAGTCCGGTGCTTTTTTCTCGCATCCTGCCGCGCACATCCATTATGATTTTTCTTGGAGAAAGTTTTTTTCCTGTAATGGATGCCGGGCATACCGATGTGCACCTGCCGCACTCCGTACATGCTAACGAATCCAGATAGTTTTTCCATGAAATGTCTTCCACATCCAACACGCCAAACCTATCGGGTGGTGCATCAGAAGCAGCAAAAGCTGTTTCAGGGTTGAGCATAAGCTTTACTTCCCGGGTTACACTGTCCATATTGGTGAGCTTTCCCAAAGGCTCTAATTGCGATAGAAAAACATTGGGAATAGACATGAATACATGGAAGTGCTTGCTGTAGGGAAGTATATTGGCAAATGCGAAAATGAGCAAGATGTGCCCCCACCAGTGTACCTCGTGGTGCAGATACATTACATTTGGATCGAGTGCGGCCATAAAATCTGACAAGTAATAACTAATCGGATAAATGCCGTAAATTTCCAGATTGTTTGCTGTCTGATATGCCACATAGCTCGTGTTTATACCCAGCAATGTAATCATCAGAAGCAAAATCATAGTAAGGGCAAGTTTGGCATCCCAATGCGATTTCTTCTGCATTTCTTCGCCTTCAAACCTTTTTACCCGAATAAATACCCTTCGTCCCAAAAAAATAAGAATGGAAATGGTAACCAACAGTGCAAATACATCGCCCGATGCCATTGCCAGATCATAAAACCAACCCATAAATCGCAATGAGCGTTCTATTCCCAACAATCCATCTATCACCATTTCGACACTTCCAATAAATATAACCATGAACCCCCAGAATACCAAAGCATGAAGGATTCCCGAAAGGGGCTTTCTGAACATCTTCGACTGAGCAAATGCCACATTGAGGGTTACACGAAACCTCTTACCCAGGTTTTTTATGGGGAATGCAGGTTTTGTAAGCCTGAAAATTCTATAATAATTCCATGTGGTGTAAGAAAACAGTCCTAAAGTAATGAGCAGAAAAATGGCAAATACTATTTGGCTGGTCATAAGCATAGTGATTTAGCAGAGAGTAGAATAAATTAAGAACACGCTGATTGATTCCTACCCAAAAGACATCTGCGGACGATAATTTATTTGTTTTTGATGACTTTTAAAGCATCTATCAGTTTGGGCAAAACCTTCGCAGCATCGCCCACAATACCGTACTGTGCAGATTCGAATATGGGTGCCGATTTATCGTTGTTAATGGCTACAATGCACTTAGAAGAACTCACACCGGCAATATGTTGGGTAGCACCCGAAATGCCAATTGCAATATAAAGATTGGGTGCAATGATTTTTCCGGTTTGGCCCGTATGCTCATCATGTGGCCGCCAACCCTCGTCGGATATGGGTCTCGAACATGCTGTTGCAGCATTGAGCAGTTCGGCTAACTCCAGCAAAGGTGCCCAGTTGTCGGCCGATTTCATGCCTCTGCCCCCTGACACCACAATCTCAGCATCCGAAAGCAGTATTTTGCCGGCGTGTTTATGAGATTCCAGCACTTTTGGCGATGTCAAACCGCCATCGAGTGTAGGCTCAAAGCGTTCTATGGTGCAACTTACGATTTGCTCCTTTAGTTCCATTGAGTTTTGAAGCAATGTAAGAATCTTCACTGTGGTGTTGATGGTTAATGAGGCAAAAGCTCCACCCGAAAATACCTTTTTGCTTACCACAAAAGGGCTGATGCTGGTGGGCAATTGATTCACACCCGATGCTATTCCGGCCTTCAGCCTTACTGCCAACCTGGGAGCAAGCGCCTTGCCCGAATTGTTGGCTGAAAGTACCAAAGCAGACGCTTCTACTTGTTCTGCAACCTGTGCGATAGCCCTGGTAATCTGCCTGCTATCAAACGACTGAAGTTGGGGATGGTTTAGAGATATTACTTTCGATACTCCATAATTTCCAAGCTTCAGCAATTCTTCGTCTGCTACTTCTCCAATGGAAACTGCCACAAGCTGGGTTTGAATCATACTGGCAAGTTGCGCTCCATAAGAAGCCAATTCGAAAGTTAGTTTTTTGAATTTGCCTTCCCAGTTCTCGGCATAAATTAGCACTGCCATAGTCTTTATCTTATTTTAAAATTTTTGTAATCAAATAACTTTTGCCTCGTTTTGGAGTGCTTCTAAGAGTTTTTCAGGAGAATCTGCATCAAAGAACTTACAGCTTGGCCTGGCTTTTGGGGGCTGGTAAGATGCTACGGTGGTTAGGCTTTCTGCGCCATTCCATTCGGACACTGCAATAGTTTTTGTACGAGCCTGCATGATACCTCTCATCGCAGCTATCCGAGGCTCTTTTGCAATACCTTTTTGAACCACACACACGCACGGGGATTGCACTTGCAAGGTTTCCCTGCCACCATCTATTTCCCTGTTTACGGTGATGGATCCGTTTTCCACTTTCAGGAAAGAAACTCCGGAAACAGATACCCAATCGAGCATTTCTGCAAGCATTCCACCCACATTAGAGCCATTATAATCGCTCGACTCTATTCCGCAAAGGATTAGGTCGAACGAAGCATTTTTCACAATACTTGCCAGGCATGCGGCTGTTTGAAAGGCATCGGCCGGATCGCAGTTTACCCTGTATGCATTATCGGCTCCAATGGCTAATGCCTTTCGGATGGTAGGCTCCGCACCCACCAATCCTACATGGGCAACACTTACTTGCTTTACTCCGCTCGACGGGTCGTCGCGCAGCTCCAATGCCCGTGTTAATGCCAATTCGTCCCAGGGATTGATAATCCACTGAATTCCGGTATTGTCAATAGTAGCACCATTGTCAGCAAGTTTTATCCGAACTGTGGTGTCGGGCACATTGCTGATACAAACTAAAATATTCATTGTAATCGTATTTTTAAAAAGGCTTAATTCTTGGGTTTGCCTCCCATCACTTTTTCTTTCTCAACAATATCCTCGAAGCATTCGCCCTGGCAGGTGAAGCAGCTTTCTATCAACTTCTCACTGATGCCCATGGTAGAATATCCACCGTCGTTAAACAAATTTTGCATGGTAATTTTTCGTGTAAGGTCTGAGAACATTACTACACAAAAATCTGCGCAATCGTCGGAGGTTGCGTTTCCAAGAGGCGACATACACTGGGCATACGCATAAAAACTTTTGAACCCACCCACTCCGGTTCCGGCTGTGGTTATGGTGGGCGATTGAGAAATTGTGTTAACACGCACCTTGCGTTTGATACCATAGTGGTAGCCAAAACTTCTGGCGATAGATTCAAGCATTGCCTTGGCCTGTGCCATGTCGCCGTATGATGAATAGGTGCGTTGGGCGGCAATATAACTCAATGCTACAACACTGCCCCATTCGGCTATGGCATCCTGTTTATAGGCAACCTGTAGCAGTTTGTGAAACGAAATAGCCGAAACATCCAGGGTTTTATTCATATAGTTGTAATCCAGATCCGTGTAGCTATGTCCCTTTCTGATATTGGGCGACATGCCTACCGAGTGCAGGATAAAATCAATCTTACCACCCAGGATATCAGTAGTTTCCTGAAGCAAGTTTTCCAACTCATCCACTTGTGTAATATCAGCAGGTAAAACTTCTGCGTTGATTTTTTTGCCCAACCTGAAAATGTCACCCTTGCGTAGCGCTATGGGAGCATTTGTTAAGACAATTTGTGCTCCATGTTCATGGGCTTTTTCGGCTACTTTCCAGGCAATCGAATGCTCATCGAGTGCCCCAAAAATTAGTCCTCGTTTCCCTTTGAGAAGTTGTACTGACATATTTT
>DMJL01000265.1 GCA_003451785.1 Bacteroidales bacterium | reverse complement strand
CAAACAAATTGCCGAGCCATATATTGACAGCATCAATTCTGAAATAGAATTTACCTATTTCAATATTCAGGACTATCAAAAGGCATTGCGCAATGCTGACAGGTCAGACGACAATTCTCTGATTGCCCTATTCAAATTGCTTTCGCCAGAGCATCTATTAAAACTTCCTTTCACCAACGATAGCAATACCCTCGACAGACGGTTTTACAGCGAGTTGTTGCACATTATTGGGCTGACCGAAATCAAAGAAGGAGGCAAAAAACTGATTGAACGAAACAAAGCAGGTGAGCGCAATACAGGCACAATTCTTGAAAATGCTATCATTCAGCTCGACAGCTTGGATAAACTCAGCCGATTGGATAAACCAGACCAATTCGGCAACACACAACAAGCACGACTTTTCAATGTTGCCCTTGAGCTTTCCCTTACCTGGATAAACCGCATTTTGTTTTTGAAGTTGTTGGAAGCCCAACTTATCGCCTATCACAAATCCGACAAGCTCACTGGAAGCAAGACCGACAAATCGTATTCGTTTCTCAATCTCGACAAAATAAAGAACTACGACGACCTGAACAGCTTGTTTTTTCAGGTTTTGGCTCGCAAGCATGAAGAGCGAAACGCTGATGTAAAAAAGGCTTTCGAGAAAGTTCCCTATCTCAACTCTTCGCTTTTTGAGCCGACCGAGATGGAGCAGGCTACTTTGTTTATCAGCAACCTAAACAGCGATAAACCCATCCCGATTTTTTCGCAAACCGTGCTGAAAGACCAGCACGGCAAAAAACGGATAGGCAATATTCCCACGCTTCAATACTTGTTTGAGTTTTTAGATGCCTACGACTTTGGAGCCGAGGGCAGAGAAGAAATTCAGGAAGACAATAAAACGCTTATCAACGCTTCGGTGCTTGGATTGATTTTCGAGAAAATAAACGGTTACAAAGACGGCTCATTTTTCACTCCGGGTTTCATCACCATGTATATGTGCCGCGAAACCATTCGCAAAGCAGTAATACAAAAGTTCAAAGAATACTGTCTGAACCATGGTTTGCTTGATTATGAAATAAACAGGATTGAAGATGTTTATGAATTAATTCCACAAAAGGTTACCAGAAGAAAAGCCAACGAGATTATCAATTCCCTTAAAATATGCGACCCTGCAGTAGGGTCTGGGCATTTTCTTGTTTCGGCATTGAATGAAATCATAGCAGTAAAAAATGATTTAAAAATTCTTGAAGACAAAGATGGTAAATCATTGCATCGTTATGAAATTGAAGTAGTTAACGATGAATTAATTGTAACTGACCAAAACGGAGAACTTTTTGAATACCACCCCAACAACAAAGAAAGTCAACGGGTGCAGGAAACGCTATTTCACGAAAAGCAAACCATTATAGAAAACTGCCTTTTTGGTGTAGATATTAATTCCAACTCCGTAAAAATTTGCCGTTTGCGTTTGTGGATTGAGTTGTTGAAAAATGCTTATTACAAGAACGCCACCGAATTGGAAACCCTGCCAAACATTGACATCAACATAAAATGCGGAAACTCGTTGGTGAGCCGTTTTGCCATTGATGCCGACCTGAGACAAGCCTTGAAAAAAAACAAGTGGACCATTGACAGCTATCGCATTGCAGTAGCCACATATCGAAACTCAGAAAGCAAGGAGCAGAAAAGAGAAATGCAACGCCTGATTGCTGACATTAAGTCGGATTTCAGAAATGAAATTTCATTGAACGACCCGAAAGTAAAGAAGCTACGCAAACTTTCAGGCGACTTATATCAAATGACCAGGCAGGGGCAACTTTTTGAACTGAGCAAAAAGGAAAAAGCCGATTGGAACAAAAAGTTGCAACAACTGACTGAAGAAACCAAGAAACTCGAAACCGAAATAGAAGAAATTAAAAGCAACAAGATTTTTGAAAACGCTTTTGAATGGCGTTTTGAATTTCCCGAAGTGCTGAATGATGATGGAGATTTTTTGGGCTTTGATGTGGTGATTGGAAATCCGCCGTATATAAGGCAGGAAGAAATAAAGGAATTAAAGCCACATTTAAAATCTCAATTTACACTATACACAGGTACATCGGATGTTTACATCTTTTTCGTAGAAAAAGGATTTGAGATATTGAAAGACAATGGCTTCTTCACCTTCATTATGCCTAATAAATTTATGCAAGCAGGCTACGGTAAGCCAACTCGCAAATTTTTATTAGAACAAAATCTTATTGAAATTATTGACTTTGGCGATTTTCAAGTTTTTGATGAAGCAACAACATATCCGTGTATTTTGCTGGTAAGTAAGGATAGACCAAATGAAAGCATTTTTGCCGCCAAAATTAAGACATCAAATTTTACTGAAAATTTTACGAATTATATTCTGGAGAATCTAAATCTCATCAAACAATCATCATTAACCACAGAAATTTGGGTTGTTGAAGATTCTGCTAATCAAAACCTATTGCAGAAAATGTGCTCAAAAGGGGAAAGATTAGAATCATATATTGCTGGTGGAGCGAAACGGGGTTTGCTTACAGGTTTTACAGAAGCCTTTTTAATAGATAATGAGAAGAGGGACAGTATTATTGCCTCAGACCCAAATTCAGCCAGCTTAATTAAGCCTTTCCTATTGGGTAGGGATGTGAAGCCTTACTTAACAAGCAACAATAGAAATTGGCTTATTCTTATACCCAAGGGTTTTACAATCAAAAGAAACCTACCGACGGACAACCCAAATTTTATTGCAGAACCTATGCCACGGTATGGTTATATGGAATATGACGAAGCATGGGATTGGTTCAAAACCAATTATTCGGGATTGGCTAAACATTTACTTGATTATAAAGACAAAGCCGAAGTCCGGATAGACAAAGGAGACTATTGGTGGGAGTTAAGGGCTTGCGATTATTACGATAAATTTGATAAACCTAAGATTCTATATCAGGTATTCCAGGTAAAACCATGTTTTATTTTTGACGAAAGCGGGATGTATTGCAATAACTCCATGTGGTTTATACCTTCCGACGACAAAGTGTTTTTGGGAATTCTAAATTCAAAAGTTGGCTGGTGGCTTATTTCTAAATATTGCACGGCTATTCAGAACGGCTATCAGTTGATTTGGAAATATTTCAGCCAAATTCCTATAGCAAAGGGCATCGATACTGCTCGTGGGAAAATTTCAGTTTTGGTAGATGATATTCTTTCAACCAAAAAACAAAACCCATCAGCTGACACAACAGACTTAGAAAACCAAATTGACCAATTGGTTTATCAACTTTACGACCTTACGGAAGAAGAAATAAAAATTGTGGAGGGGATATGAGAAATAACATTATTTTATCGGAATTGGACAAATGTTTGTTTCCTGAAATATATCCTTATTACAACCAATATTTTCAGGACGATATAGCCTATCTGCGTAATAACCACGATTACGATGAAACAAGTATGCTAAACATAGCCTTTAAATTAAAAGTTGTAAAATATTCTTTAAAGGTAGAAGATACAGGCGTTCGCTACTTTTTAAATACTTTTTACAACAAACTTTTTGATGATCATTTTGACTGGTTTAGGAAATATGACTGGTATGAACTGAAATCGGTTCTAATGTTTTTTATGGTGTTTTCAACAATACGAAATGAAAAAGAGCTAGTAGCTTTAAAAAAAAATGACCAATTGAAGGTGCTATTTGTTAAATATTTACCCAAAACTAAGCCAATAAAACACAAATAAACCAATGGGTTTACGAACTTTATGGAATGACGGAAGACGAAATACAAATAATTTTGAAAGCAAAAACCGCCAGATATATCATCGCTTCACTGCCCAATACATTGCCAAATACCATACGGTCTGCAAGACAAAACTTGGCAAAGAGTGTGTTTGTTAAAGCGCACGACTAATGATAAATGGACGGTAGCAAATGGTTATAGGTAAAGCACACAACAATACAATCAATAAAAATAAACAGTCCACATTCATAACCTAAAACTTACCATACATGGAAACTCTGCAGCCCGATTTATCCAATCTTGAAGCACTAATTCCTTCAAATTTCAATTTAGCCCAACGAGCGCAAGTCAAAACACTTTTCTATAAAAAATTGGCAGTTGTTGCCCACAAATTTCATGGAGGCAAGATGCAAACTCTTCCCAAAGCTCCGGTTTTGGGTTTCAACTGGTTCAACGCTTGGTACACTCCGGGTGTATCCAAGATTTCTACGAGTATTAGAGACAATAACGATGCTTCATTTGAGTTATCAAACAGAGGCAATCTGGTAGCTGTGATTAGCGATTCTACCAGAGTATTGGGAGATGGAGACTGTACCCCGCCGGGAGGTCTGGGTGTGATGGAGGGGAAGGCATTTCTTATGAAATACCTTGGAGGAGTAGATGCTGTTGCATTGTGCATTGACAGTAAAAACAGCCAAGGAAAAAACGATCCTGAGAAAATTATTGATTTCGTAAAAATGTGCCAGCACAGTTTTGGGGCAATCAATCTTGAAGACATTTCGCAGCCCAATTGCTATCGGGTGTTGGATGTGTTGCAGGAGGAATGCGATATTCCTGTATGGCACGA
>DMJL01000056.1 GCA_003451785.1 Bacteroidales bacterium | reverse complement strand
GGGAATTTTGTAAGGAAGAAATCACCGTAGCGGCTTTCTGAATACCGAAAACTGCCATTGCGCAATTTGTTGTACATTGCTTTTAGATAGCCCATCCTATTTCATTTTGAAAAAACTGCCTGATTAACTAATCCAATCGTGCTAATACTGAGCTTTTTGTTTTGTAATTTAACCAATCGGTTGATGCAAATATTTGCTTAATCCATGATTGCAAGTTTTTCGGTTTTCTTCAATTGCCAACGCCAATGCCTGGTCGTTCATTTGAAGAAGCGCATCCGATTTGTTTTCTTTGTGCCACAGGTGATAAACCACCCCGGCGAATTTCAGGTTGTATCGCTCTACACCGCTGTTGAGCATCCTCACAACAAACTCACTATCCTCACGACCCCAGCCTATAAACTCCTCGCTAAACCCGTTTACTTTTATCAAATCCGACTTCCAGTACGACATATTGCATCCGCGCACACCGCGATGGGTTTGCTTACGACTATAAAATGCAGAAGCCCATGGCGATATTGTTGCCGATGAAACCGCATTAAGCCTGTTGGCAATTCCTTGGCTGAAAGGCGAAAATTTGATTCTTTTTGTTAATAAGCAACTATCGGTAAGTTCTTTCGAAAGAAGCACCCGCGAGCCTTGTATAAATCTGTTTGGAGCAATATGCTGCCGGTGGTCGCGCACAAAATGTCTATGCAGCACCACATCGCCGTCAACCATAATGATGTAATCTCCTTTTGCATGCGATATAGCCCTGTTGCGAATGTGCGAAAGCCGAAAACCATTATCCTCGTGCCAGCAGTGTATCAAGGGCACGGGAAAATCCTTTTTCAATCCTGCAACCAGGTCGGCAGTATCGGAGGTAGAACCGTCGTCGGCTACAATTACCTCCGTTGGCATTACCGATTGCTCCCTAAGGCTCAAAAGAACAAGCTCAAGGGCATCCTTGCGGTTGTAGGTTGTTACTATTACAGAAATGGAAACATTATTGCTGCCCATAGTTTTTGTTCACGCTGTGTTTTGAAAGGAAACAAAGGTAAATGTATTTAGTCAGTCATTCTTTATTGACTTGCCGGGAAAAATCTATGAATATGCCTGTTGTAAATAATTACAAGGGCTTATGTATGTACAGTTGTTCGTTATCCCAGCCGCATGGCATCAATGGAACGACTAACCCATAAATTGCAAAAAAGTATAAATGCAATGGGCGTTAATATTTAGCAAAGTTGACCAATTTATTTTTCCTAACTGTTGGGGTTTGCATCGAATTTCAGGTGGTAGGCTTTAGGGCAAAACTCTATTAAAAGCATGAAAATCACATTTATACATTTTCCTTTACGGTTGTATAAAACCATTACTTAAGCTTGCCTAAGAAGGTTGAGTAAGTTGGCCTTTGGTCGTTAAGCGAGTTTTACCTTTTGATTTAGAAGCTCCACTTTGAAATTAATCTTAGCGTTGAGTGCTTTGAACACTTTGATAATTGTTTCAAATCTTGCGTCTGTCAAACTGTTTTCAAGTTTTGAAATTTGGGCTTTCTGAACACCTACAAGCAGCCCAAGCTCTTCTTGTGTAAGGTTGCGTTCTAAGCGGGCCTGTCTTATAGCTTCTCCAAGTAAGTCAAGTCGCAACTCGTTTTCAAAAGCTTCCCGTTTTTCGGTTCCTACCTTACCTATATGTTTGTCGGTAATCTCTTCTAAACTGTAGGTTTTTAATCCTCGCTTTTTCATGTTTTCTCTCTTTTAAACTCAAAATAATTTTTTCTTAATCTTTCTGCCTTGTCTAAATCTACCTTTGGTGTTTTGTCTGTTTTTTTAATCAAACCGTGAGTTGAAATTACAATTGTATTGGTGTTTTCTGATTTGTCCCAAAATGCAAAAAGTCGGTAATGGGTCTTATTGTAAAGCGTTCTAAACTCCCAAATTTCATCGGTCAGTTTTTTGAATAGCTCTTTGTCGTTTGAGAACCTTGCTTTTGTGATATTGTAAATGATTTTATCGTTACTTTCTCATCAAGACTCTCAAGGAATTGATAGGCTTCTTCTAAAAATTCAACCTTAAATTTTGGTGTCAACACTTGCTTGTTGTTTATGCAAAGATAACGGTTTCTTTATTGGGAAACAAATTTACGGGAACTCTTTTGCAACTAAATTGATAGGTTGCTGAAATAAAAGATATTGGCGAGACTGCAAATGCATCCTAGCGAAAGATTATATAAAATTGTAAGGCGAAACTTGCAATTTCTCCATTTAAAAGATCCTACCCGTAGGTAAGGATGACAAAATGCCAATCGAGGATTATCATGCTGACCCGAACACCTGCACTGAGCGTAGTCGAAGTAAACCATCTTATCGAAATAGGCTGTCTATGAGAAGTTCGGTAAACTCTCCATGACACCTATCTAAATACCGTCTTACAAAAATTTGCAACCCCGACTTTAGGTCGGGGAGAGCGATGAATAAGAGCAAATGGGCTTTAGCCCTGCCAATCTGGACACTTTTTCAAATTGCGAGCTTACATGAATCAATTGCTCAGAGTTTGCACATCATCAAAAATAACCTTCTGCGCCAATTGTTAATGAATTGAAATTCTTCAATGCATTAAAAAAGAACCATTTGCAATCAATGGCGCAGTGAGAATTTATGAAATCATGATGAGCCTAAGAAATGAGAATATTTTCACCATTGCATTTGGGTGTTAAATTATTGCATTGCATCTATCCATGTGTTATAAAATCAATGCTATCATCATTCACCTGCAAGTTGTTGGTAAATGCGCATATAGTTCTTGCCAATGTTATCGTCGGTAAAAAGTTTGGCATGTTCCAAACCCTGCTTTCTCATACTTTGGTGCAACGAATCGTTGTTTAAGACTGATGCAATAGCAGATTCCAATTCCTCTATATTCAGTGGGTCAACATACTTGCTGCCAGTTCCACCAGCCTCCGCAAAACAGCCGCCTTGTGTGGTTATCACCGGAGTGCCCGAAAACAAGGCTTCCACAATGGGAATACCAAAACCTTCGAACAATGAAGGATATACAAACACCCTTGCCGATCTGAATAATGCCGCCAACTCCAATCCCGAAAGACCTCTTAAAAAGGAAACCTTTTTCTCCATTCCATGCTCAAAAATGAAGTACTTTACTTCCTTGGCGTAAGGTGTTTCGCCACCAACAACCACCAAATGTGTATCCAGATTTGCTATGGCTTTTACAAGACTTAAAAGGTTTTTCCGCTTTTCTATGGTTCCAACATTGAGCACATAAGATTTCGGAAGATTGAACCGTGCCATGATATTTCGGCGACTTTCCTCATCCATCGGTTGCTGAAAAACCTGCTGACATCCCTGATAAATGACTTGAATCTTACTCGGGTCAATTGCCAAGAAATGGATTAAATCCTGTCGAGTTTGCTCGCTTATGGCAATCACCACATTGGCTTCTTTGGCGGCCCTTAAGGTTTTATGGCGGTAAATAAGCCTGTCAATGGGTTTGTAAAACTCCGGATAGCGGATAAAAATCAGGTCGTGCACCGTTACAACCGTTGGGATTTTCGTGCGTTGTATGCCCACAGGCAACTCTGCTGTGAGGCCATGATACAAATTTATCTCGTCTTTTTTTAAATCATGGGGTATTCCAAACTGCCTCCAAATATTGTAGAAATATTTGTAGAATCTGCCAGAGGGCAATCGCATTTCCACTCCCAGATGCGTTGCATCAAACAGGGGCTTGGGCTTTGATTTTGGTGTGTAGAGAAAATACTTGTGTTGGGGATATTGGGTTGAAAGAATCCTAATAAGGTCGCGGCTATAATTGCCTAATCCTGTACGGTTGTGAAAAACCCGCTTTGCATCGAATCCGATATTCATAAAATGGTTTTGACTAAAATTTGCCCCAATGGTGAATCCTTAATTGCACGCCATGGGCAAAATTAACCTTTTTAGAAGCTATTTCGGAACATCAAGAAAATAGGTTTGGGTAATGCACCAACGGAATGGGAATTTAAAAAAATGTTTGCAATCAGCCAGTTGATTTCCTTCACCTCTATCACCTGAAATCGCGCTCCTTAAAACAGTGATGTCTCCGGTGTTTCGGATTTTCATCAAAAGTGTCTATGCCTAATTGTTCGTTCATTATGGCAGGCATATTATGCAAGTGTTCAAAAAGACCTCTCAGAAAAGGTATGCGCGAAGTATTTTCATACCTGCCAAATGATGTTGATGATAAAACTACCGGTGAAAAAATAATTGGATCGTTTTCAACATTTATTATGCTAACCAGTTTATAATGAAAATGTTTTTTTTCATCGTAAGCCTCCATTATCAAGCCTGGCAACCCACTTAGCTTCCAAGGACCATCGCTTATGGGAATATCGGGTGCAAACCAAGCTATCCAGCGGCGGCCACGAAAAACACTTACCGCCATTTGGCAAGTGTATCCCAGAATTGTTTTGGTGCTATCGGTTAATATCCATTGTTGTGGGTGTAGATAGTCCGAATATTGGAAATGATTGCCTCCAAATCCATCCGTAACCGTAACATGCCCTATGGGATAATTTTTGTACACCGTAGTGGTAGAACGCCTAAAAATAGGGAATTCAACTCTTTCTCCTGTTGCCATTGCCTCTCTTACAGCTATATTAATCATTTCTGTCAATACCCTATCGCCATCCGGTGTGGCTCTCAAAGAATCAGACCTAAAAGTAAAATAACTAAAGCTTTTCGATACATTTTGCCCTACCTGGAGAATAATCAGGTCATCTCTGGTGTCTTGATAAGTCAAAGTGTCGAATTGCCACTTGTGCTCAAAATAGAATCTGTGCAGAGCCATATCTAACACATCTTGTGCGTGGGTATGCTTACTCAGAGCAAATATTCCTACAATTGCCGACATTAAAAAACACTGCAATAGCTTCACAGGATTATGGGTTTAATGGTTTGGGTTGAAAAGCATCTAAAATACAAAACGATGGACATCCATTTGCCCATAAAATTACATCAGATAACCATTATTACAGCGTTTTATGCCAAATAATTGCCCGCATCGAGAATTATAAGCTGTTTGGTAAATTAGATGTCAAAACCATTAATAGACCAATTGCAAAAAGGATGTTTGAAAAATCGCAATAAACTTCAGCAATTTACTCAACATACATCAAAACATTGTTAATATATTGAAAATTTAGGATTTAATTTTCCGTAAGCTCTGATTTGTAAACTTATGCCATCTGCAAGTTTAAATGGCTACAATGAGTTTGACAAGATGGTTTTGTTATTTAATTGATTCGGCATTTTGTTCCCAATAGGCTTAAATATGTACCGGTCGGTTTGAGTTGTTATTCTATCAGCTTTTCTTTCGTTCCTGAAGGTAAGGTCAGCTGAATTCTTTCCTCAGTTGTTCAACCCAATTCTGAATCCTTTTATCGGTCAGATAGCTTTCATTATCCTCGTCGATGGGTAATCCTACAAACTTTTTCTCAACCACTGCGGTTGATTCATCAAATTTGAATTCATCGGTCGGTGTAAACCCAACAACTTTGCAGCCCTTGACCATTGAGGCATTGAAGAGCGTGCCCATACCGTCAACAAATGTGTCGGGATAGGCTTCGGCATCGCCGAGTCCAAAAATGGCAACGGTCTTTCCATTCAAATCGGCTGATTCAAAATGGGGAAGGAAACTTTCCCAATCATCTTGCAGGTCGCCCAAACCCCAGGTGGAAACGCCAAGTATGAGATTGTTGTATTTTGCAAGGGCATCAATCGGTTTTTCTGCCACATCATAAATATCGGCATTCAGCAATGAGCTAATTTTCATAGCTATTGCCTTGGTGTTGCCAGTTGTGGAGCCGTAAAGAATTGCTATTTTGTTCATAGTGTCAAAGTTTTTTTGTTAATTAAAATTATTTCCCGCATGATGGGAAATTAACCACAATGTTTGTTTGCGAATCATGCTCGTATTCTGCTACAATTAATTCAATTGCAATGTGCTGCCTATAATTTGGTTTGATTTTAGCATCGTATTGTGTTTGTTCAATGATATTAGGCTCTTTAATTCCAAGAACTCACCCTCATTAAGAACCAGATACAAATCATCGAAGCCTACATTAAGCACGATCTTTTTTCTATTTTGGGCGTGATTGTTTTTCGCCAAATAAAAAACATAATCAATGGATTTCACATAGGCAGCAAACTGGCTAAATTCATTAAATGTGAGTTTTAAGAACATATTCCCAAATTCAACATGAACCACTTTAATGGTTTGGCATAAGAAAATCTGACCATTTGGTGATTCGCTGATTAGTTTCATCTTACAAGGGGTTTTAAATTTCGTCTCTTAATGCAGCTTTCATTCAGGTATGTAAATAACCTCACCACTTTCCAATTCATAAGCTACTCCAACTCTACGGACTCTGGTACCAGTTCCATCAACAGTTTCGTCGGGTGTAAAACGGGTTATGGTGTTTCCCTGGCGGGTAATGATTTCCATATTTTCCTTTCCGGGGTTTTTTATCATAGTGAAATCATCGGTAGAGAAGATTTCGGTCATTTGAAAATGGGTAACAATGGCTACCATCAGGGCTACCGCAAAAACCATAGCCACATCGAATAGGTTTGCAACCACGCTTATGGGGTCGTCATCCTCGGATTGTCCAAGCAATCGTTTTTTCATATATCTTGCTTTTTCTCAAAATTTACTTCTCAAAGGCCCGGTTGCATTTGCCTCACCTCGGAATTTACCATTCGGGCGATGTATTCCAGGTTTGTGTAATCCTGCAGATACCATCTTTGCTTTGCCTGCAGGGTAACAAATCCTATTGCGCCAATCAATAGGCCAACTACGGTGGTGGCAAAAGCCACCTGCATATTGTGTGCCATCGAAGCGATATCGCCTGTGGCCAAACCTACCAAGGCCGGACCCATAGGAATGAGTGTGCCCATCAGGCCAAGGATTGGCCCCATCTTGGTAAGGGTTTTTGACAAGGCCATTTCTTGGTCGGCCTCAATTTCAAACCCCGATAGCAGTCTAAGGAGTTGGGCTTTCTGGTCGCGGTTTTCCAATATTTGCCTTGCATATCGCAGCGATAAAGCCTTGCTGTCAGCCGGCACGGCTTCGATAAGTTTCTGTATGTCGTCTAACCCTACGGCATCCAACTTGCTGTTGAGTATTGCGTCGGCCTTTTGTTTCATCTGATAATGATT
>DMJL01000116.1 GCA_003451785.1 Bacteroidales bacterium | reverse complement strand
GCATGGAGGAGCGCAGAAGTTTTAATTTTCATGGACTTCTATGATGCGTATTTCCTGTATCTCCTTCTTCATCTTCTCCAGATTAAGCCTTACCGGATGTCCTTTATCATTCAACCGGTCAAACACCTTTTTGCAAATATTCATTTTTTGCTCATCGCTCATTTCATTTGTAAACTCCGGTAATTCTCCCAAATGCTTTATGATTTCACGGTTGTGTTTTTTAGAAATTCGGGGTCGGAACTGCCTTATTCCCTTGAATTCATTCTTCGCCAAAGACAATGCCCATGTTTTAATTTCAAAGCTTTCGGTTTTTATCCTTGCCCCGATAATGTATTTGTAATTGCCCTATTCGAGCAAAGCGATGTTTCGTTGGTTCATCAGACCGAAGCCGGCTACACCTAAATCTTTCAAAAAAAAGGTTCTATTGTATTCGCGACTGGGTTATCCTGCCCCAAAGGGTAATATGGTCCCAGATATATTTGACAATGGGCCTGCCCATATAAAAAAACTCAACGGCATCTATCCAATTACCAGGTCCTGCATATTCAGGCTGCAGTATTGTTTCCCTCAAAATGATGGAGGTGTGCAATCCGCCTGTGCTTCCCTGAAAATAACCAAACCAACTTTGGTAAGAGGGCAAAGATCCAGGCCCGGTAAAAGCCTCATTCTCCTGTAAATTTACCTGCAAAAGAGTTTGACCGTCGGGAGTTTGCTCCAGGGAAAGCACCTCTATGCTAAGCCCGTTGAAGCTAATGAGCGACAGGCTATCCAGCAGTAGGGAAACCTTCTCCTCAAGACTCAAATCCGAAGGAATGCTGATGTAACGGTCAACAACCGGCAGCGCACGGCCAATCATGCCCAAATCTTCACTAAACATTACGGTGTCCATAGCTCCGTAAATAATTAGATTCTGAGTCGCAGCAGGCTCTTCAACAGCCTGGCGCGGCCTGCATCCAAAAAGAAAAAGGAGCAATGCTACACTTGAAAGTAACCCTATTCTAAAAACAAGACGAACCATGACATATCCTCCCAATGCATTAAAGTAACTGACCGAAGGTTTCGTTATTGCCACAATACCTGAGAACATTCAAATATACGCAGGAATCGGAAAAATTGATTCTGTACTATTTAAAAAGATATTGGGACAATGCACTTTTGTTCCCCGGTCAGCTACTTTTAAAAAGCAATCGGCCTAAAACTCCCATTCAAAACCTGCTATCAACCATCTTCCCGGCTGCTTTACATTGGCAACGCTTACAAAATGGGTGTCGAACAGGTTTGTGGCACCTATGGAATACCTCATGTTACCCACATGAAATCTCAGGTTGAGGTCGGCAAGCCAGAATGGCTCAAACTCTTGCATGCTGGTGAATGCTCCTTCGCTGAACAGCATAAATCCTCCGTTGCGATCGCGGTAGGTGGCCGAAAAATTCACATCCAGTGAATTACCTAACTTGAAGGAGCTGTTGATATGCAATTTGTGACGCAGATGCTCGAGCACATACCTCGACAGGAACTCGCTTTCCAACTGCCGGGCTTCCAGATAGGAATACTGAATTGAAATCTGTGGGCTATTGAGAAAATAAAGGCTGAAATCGGGTCTGAAATGCAAGCCTGCTTCTACCCCGGAAATATTTACCCGGGTGTGGTTCATGCTCCTCCAGATATTGTCGCCCGGGCTCATAACCCAGTCAATAAGGTTTGTGCCCTGGCGGTAAAACCCTGCCACATCAAATGCAAGAGTCTCCCAAGCGCCTTTGAATCCCGTTTCAACGGTAATGGCCTCTTCGGGCAAAAGGTCAGGATTGCCCTGGTGGGCGGGATCGCGATAAAAGAGATCGGTAAAAGTTGGCAACCTTAGGGTACGATTGGCGGAGGCATACCAGCGAAGATTTTGGGTGAACTGGAAGCCCAGGTCCAAACCCGGGAAAAAATCCAATCTATTTTTCAAGCCAGTACTTAAATAAACCAAACCACCGCCCGAAATGCTTAGTGGGCCAAAGTACAGGTTTTGCTCTACGAAAAGGTTTACATGCGACCTGTCATATGCCCGTGTAAAATATGCATTGTACTCACCTGCCACGGCCTTTGGCATGGCCAACGGAGTGCCAAGCACATTGCTGAAAATATGCTCATATCTGAAATCCAAACCGGCATGGGTACTTCCGATATTGCCGGTGCGGGTATATGCAAGGGAAGCCCCTGCCACATCGCTGCGATGGTAATTATGTCCGGCATACCATTGTGGCGCTTCATTGCGAAACAATTCAAATCGGTCGCGGTGCTGCCTCCAATACGCCGATGCGCTCCATTGGGGGTAGTGCCTTGAGCGGGTTTGCAGAGAAGCAAAACGGGTTTGGGTTTCCTCGAACTGCTCGGGAAAACGGGGAGTATAAAAACTGTTGGCACCAAACTCCTTATTGTTGAAACCGGCCTGAAAGTCCCAGGTTAGAAGCTCGGTATTGATAGCTCCCCGGTAATACATATTCAGGTTATTGAAGTCAGTATTGGAGATGTAGCCGTCAGAAACCGCATTGCTAAGAGAATAGTAATGACCCAGATTGCCGGTTTTGAAACTGCCCGATGCCTGGGTAACAAACAACCCATAGTCGCCAAAAGTAATATTGAGTCTTGAAAATTCGCGTTCGCCCGGTGTTGGGGTAATAAAATTAATAGCCCCGTTGAATGCGTTGGGTCCAAAAACCCTTGCTCCGGGGCCAAGCAGCACCTCAATCCTGTCGAGGCTTTGTAAATCAACAGGCAGATTCATCTTGTGATGCCCGGTTTGGGGGTCGCTAATGTTGATGCCGTTGAGCAAAATTAAAGTCTGGTCGAATGTTCCGCCTCTGATTCCGATGTCGCTTTGGATTCCCATAGGACCGCGGGTTCGCACATCAACCCCTCTGATGGTTTGGAGCAACGAGGGGATGCCAGCCTGGACCGACCGCTCAATCTCGGGACGGGTCACAACTTGCACTACCCTCATCAGCTCCGACTGAACGGCCGGAACGCGACTGGCGCTAACCACCACCTCGCCCAGCTCTACCTCCTGGACAGGCTGTGTCAGATGCAAGGTATCGCGACCCGGCTGTGCTGCCACAGGCAATGCCAGAATTGAGCATCCCATCCACAAAACTCCAATGCGCAAAGTCTTTCCCATGCTGTTGAATGCTGCATAGGATTTCCTTGTCCAACGCCTGAAAGTTAGTGGCTGCGACACTTTTTGTTTAGTTTTTCGAAGCATAATAAATAGTATAAATGAAACAATGCGCAAAACTAAAAAAAATCAACAACTTTCAACCTGCCATTACCTGATGCAATAAGGCATTGCAACAAATAATATCTGAGAAAATTTTGCATTTTAACCCGGTTAGCACATGGCCGCATTCCAAGCTTTGAAGGCCTTGTGGAGTAGCAAAAAATGGGTTGTACGTAAATTTTATTCATGTGTTTATAGCTTGTTTTTTAATTGTCAAATGCAACATCCAATTAACCATTCACTTGTGAGTCAAAATTTATTTGACATGGATGTTTCATCTTACAACTAACGCTAAACCAGCATTGTGCAACATACAGAATAAATGCAATTTGCTGATACGAAAACTATGGAAATCTATGCAAGAGGCACTTGTTTTTGAGCGGATATGATGTTAAATTACTATTACCTAAATGAAGGCAATAGCAATTTCATCCATAAAAAACTTTTTCCCTTGTGAAGTGTTGATATTATATATTCAGCCGAAAGACATTAAGCAATGATTATAATCAATCCTACACTTGGCAAAAATGGCTGAAGAATATATAATTATAGCCATGTACATCCTTCCATTTTAATGGAATATTCAAAGTTTATTCCATCATGACCCCAAAACCAATTGCAATTTAATGCAAATCCTGACATTTTGGGATTTTGTTTAAAAATAATCAGATTAAACATGATAAACCAATCAATTGCCGGTAGGCCCAATACAATACCTGAATTTAATACTGAGCCTATACCTTTCGATTTATTTTTAAAAAATCTGAAAGAAAGAATGGTCAATGTTTTACATGTACGGGCAGATATCAATCAATTGGCTACCAAGCGAGGAATGCCTCCATTTGTAATGCGTGAGATAATGGATTTAAACCCTTTATCGGTTGGCATTCCGAAAGAATATGGAGGCCGTGGCTGCAAAATGGAAGAAGGCATTGCCTTGTTGGCAGCAGTTGCATATGAATCTCTGGCACTTTCCCTGACTTTGGGAATTAATAATGCACTTTTTTTACAACCTATTGCCAAATATGCACAGGAGGAAGCAAAAAAAGCAGTTTTCGAGAGATTTATGAATCATCAGAATATGGGTGGGCTTATGATCACTGAGCCGGGCTTCGGCAGCGATGCACTCAATATGCAATCTTCATTTATTAAACATGGTGATAATTATCATATTAAGGGCACCAAGCACTGGGCAGGACTTACTGGATGGGCTGAGTTCTGGTTATTAACTGCTCGTGAACGGGGTGAGTCAGGCGATTTAAAACGCGATATAGACTTCTTTATTTGTGATGTAAATGCCCCAAATCAACAAATTATTGTTGAAGAAATTTTTGAGACCTTAGGCCTTTATCAAATTCCTTACGGTAGAAACAGGCTTGATGTAGCCATTCCTGAAGTTCAAAAATTGCTACCCGAAACCTCTGGTGTTAAATTGATGCTTGACTTGCTCCACCGCAGCAGAATGCAAATTCCGGGTATTGCCATGGGGTTTATTCACCGCTTGCTCGATGAATCTATCGCTCATGCCAACCAGCGTGAAATTGGGGGGAAACCCCTTTTTACTTACGATCAGGTTCAGCAACGTTTATCCAAACTTCAGGCATCATATACCATTTGTTCAGCAATGTGTGCCAACAGCAGTGAAATTGCCGGAATCGAAAATGATTTGTCGCTGATTGGTTTTGAAGCCAATTCGGTTAAAAGTGTTGTAACAGACCTGATGCAGGAGGCAGCTCAATCTGCGACTCAACTGATGGGTGCTCAAGCATATAAATTGGATCACATTGCCGGTAGGGGAATAACAGATAGCCGACCATTTCAGATATTTGAAGGATCTAACGATATATTGTACGCTCAAATTTCTGAAAGTTTGGTTAAGATGATGAAAAAAACCAAAGAAAGTAATCTTTATCAGTTTCTTAAAAACTACAATCTAACATCCAAAACAGCCACTTTTTTGAAAAAGATGCTTGATTTTGAATTAAATACCAATCTGCCGCAGCGCAATATGGTTGAGCTTGGACAGGTTTTAGGAAGAATTGCGTCATACGAAATGGTAATAAACCTTGGTGAAAAAGGTTTCAGAAAGGATTTGATTAATAACGCTTTGGCAATGCTTCATCAGGAAATAGCCGCATTAATGAGCAACTTTAGTCACCAGAATAATACAACGGTTATTGAAGATTACATGGAAAACAGTTCGTGGCTTAACTTCATACGAGTTTAATCAAATGAGCAATGTTTTTATAATTTGGTGTTTATAATATGGGCGAGTGAAGTTTAGGCAATTATTGCGCGATACCGGATGTAAATTAAAATGGTCACTTTATGATAAATAGGGCTTGGTAAAAAAGAAATAAACATTTGATTGTTAATAACTTATAGCTTTTTTACATGGGTATGCCAGAATTAACACCTTAAGCTGGCAGGCATACAATGAAAGTACTGATCTAAAGAAGCAAGTAGAAGATTATAAGAGACTTAAAGGGTATTATCCCAAGGTTGTCATTACAGATAAGATATATGGCACCCGAGATAATCGACAATGGTTGAAAGATTTGAATATCTGCTACTCAGGAAAACCATTGGGAAGACCTTCGTCTAAAGACCAAACCCCTTACCAGAAAAGGAAATATCGAATAGAGCAAGGTCTTCGAAATGAGGTAGAAGGAAAATTTGGACAAGGCAAGAATGGCTACAATCTAAGCAAGATAAGGGCCAGAACTGCCAGAACCTCTGAAAGTTGGATTGCAGCTATATTCTTTGTAATGAACTTGGTAAAGTTCAGCAAAGAATTTTTGTTTTCATTTTTGAATGCCGTTTTTGCTTCAATTTTTTGTAGTGGTCTAATAAATTTGGACAGGAATTTATAAACAATTAAATTTCTGTCATGAAAAATTCAAGAAGAAAATTCAGTGCTGCCTTCAAGACGAAGGTGGTTCTTGAGGCGCTTAAAGAGCGTTACACCATGAGCGAGCTATCTGAGAAGTTCGAAGTTCACCCTAATCAAATTGCAGCATGGAAAGGGGAATTTCTTAAAAATGCCGAGAATGCCTTTTCTGGCGGCAAGGACAAATCTGCCGAGATTCAGCTTCAAAAAGAAAGAGAAGATCTTTTCAAGCAAATTGGTCAATTAAAGGTTGAGAACGATTGGTTAAAAAAAAAGTTTCTTTGATTTCCACTCAGCAGCGTAAAGGAATGGTTGATAAAAATGATAAGCAGTTCAGCATCAGCGACCAATGTTCGTTGCTTGGCATGGCTCGAAGTACCCTGTATTATACACCATCAGTAAGCACCCCAGAGAATTTGACCATTATGCGCCAGATGGACGAATTATACCTGGAAGACCCAACGCGTGGCACCCGAAGGATGTCCAAGTCTTTGTTGCGCCGGGGGTTCAGGGTTGGTCGACACAAAGTCCGCACACTGATGCGCATTATGCGAATGAAAACGATATACTGTAAACCACGCACAACGGTGATAGATCCAGCAAAGTATAAGTACCCTTACTTGTTGCGAAACCTGAAGATTGAAAAACCCAACCAGGTCTGGGCCTTGGACATAACCTATGTTCCAATGCCCCGGGGTTTTATGTATCTGGTTGCTATTATCGATCTGTATAGCCGGTATATAGTAGGCTGGAGTTTGTCAAACACGATGGAGGCTGAGTGGGTGGTAAATACGCTCAATACAGCCGTATTAAAACATGGCAAGCCTGAGATCATTAATTCCGACCAGGGTACCCAGTTCACTTCAGATGAATATATTGGGTATGTAAAAGGCTTGGAAACGGTACAAATATCCATGGATGGCAAAGGCAGAGCCACGGATAATGCGTATGTTGAGCGTTTCTTCAGAACCATCAAATATGATAAGCTGTACCTGGAGATGCCAAATAATGGAACGGAGTTACACAGGATTTGTGAACAATTTATTCACTTTTATAACGAAAAAAGGGAACATTCAGAGCTGGGCTACAATCCGCCAGCAGAGCGGTATCTGGCTGCGGCATGACAAAATAATTAACAAAAATCGAAAGTTATGAGTCTCCCCCCAGCCCCCCCTCTTTTAACAACAATAATAAACTTATATTTGAAAAAAAACTGTCCAACCACATTAGACCAGCTCATTTAAGCTGCTAAACAACTATGAAAACCGTCGGATAAAAAATATCGCATTTAACTCGTAAGACTTATTCACCAAGCCCTAAGTTAAAACGTGACTTTACAAACAGACTATTTAATACACTTGATTACCTGAATAAATATTTATGTGCAATTTCTAACTCATTAACTGAAAAAGAAATTGTTTGTATATGCGCTTTCGACTATATTTTTTCATATTCATATTGGACTAATGTATAAATCATTTTGGTATTAGTAGCGATAAAAGCAGAAAATTATTAAATTTTTTGAATGTAAAATCAAAAATTAGTTATAATTTTAGGCTACTGCTTCAGTATAGATTTAAACGAGGTTCTGATTTGTGTTTGGAAAAAATCAATAAAAAATTGAATTTTTATAACCCTACTAATTCTAATGCAACTAATTTTCGCTTTCACTAATTGTGCTAAAGGGACTGGCAACACTAA
This sequence comes from Bacteroidales bacterium, assembly GCA_003451785.1. Taxonomy (GTDB): domain Bacteria; phylum Bacteroidota; class Bacteroidia; order Bacteroidales; family UBA7960; genus UBA7960. Next base: position 1,614 of record DMJL01000116.1, on the reverse strand, counting down.
GTTTTACGGTGTCAGAGATTGTTAAAAGTGCGGACTTTACATAGAAGAATTCAAGATTAAAGAAATCGAAAGTGCTTTATTTCCATGTCTTACACCTATATATATATATATATGAAGCATGACTATAACAATCAGTTAAACATAAGATTAAGAATTAGTGAAAAGAATAAGTCATCGTGGATTGAAATTGAGAACATTAGCTATTTGATATGTGAGGGCTATTTAACAAGAGTTCATCTTATATGCAGTAAAACTTTCACTTGTTCAATGTTACTAAAGCAATTTGAGGAAATCCTTGCTGAGTTTGGTTTTATAAGAGCAAATCGAAATACACTTGTGAATTATAGACATGTTAATTGCCTCATTTTCAAAAAAGGAAAAAGAAGCATATTTGTTAATAATTTTGAAATTAAGGTTTCAAGAAGAAGGGCTTTTTTATTTAAACGAAAATAATACCACCAATTTATAAAATAGAACCGCATATTATTTGAATTTGACCATTTATTAGAAAAGATGACCAAGTTGTTTTTTGAAGAATTACAGGAATTACTTTTACCTGTTGTGTTTAGAGTCAATACTCATGATTCTGAACAAGTGTATATGGTGATGGCACTATTAAATGCAGCTAGGTAAATTAAAAAAGTATCAATATGGAAAAAAAGATTTATCCGCCGATAGAAACAACCCTTGTTTTGAGTGAAGATGAAATGAACAACACACTAGGTGGTCAAGGTTGTAAAAGTGTTGGATGCAGAAATGGCTGTTTGGAGGCTTGTAAGGAAGGTAATAAGGGGGGTGTAGGATCTCCTTTCGAAACCCAAATTCAATAGGCAAATTGCTTGTAAATAAATAACATTAAAGTTTGGCATTGTTAAAATAGTATAGCTAATTGATTATTTCTTTTCATCATCAACAATTTGACTGAATGAACCAACATATGTTTTGCTTTTGTATAACATTTTGTTTTTCTTCTCAGCCTGGCAAGAAAATGTCTGAGCAGGCTGTTGTAGCCTTCAACTGTAAAGGTTTCAGCCTTGGATTGAACCAGAAATTCTTTAGGGACAATTTCATTATAGGCTTTCCAGTAATCAGCACATACAATCCCTTTTGCCATATCTTCAATTTTTTCCCACAGTTTTATTCCTGTTTCTGTTCCTCTCGTACCAATTTCGCAATTGATGAACCTGTGCCCATTTCGATCAACAGCAATCCATATCCAGCAATAGTTTTTTTTGAACCAATATACGTATGCATTTCGTCCAACTCAATTATCTCAATGTCTTCAGGATTCCTGAACTCTTCAAGTTTTTCTCCAAAAGATTTAATCCAATTAAAAACAGAAACATGGCTTACGTTTAAGAATCTTCCTATGGAACGAAATCCCAGTCCCTCAAGATACAGAATGAGTGCATCTCTTTTTAACTTGTTCGGTTTTCCGACATGTTCTACAGTAAAGTGGTGGTTGCAATCCTTACAAAAATATCTTTGCCGGGCTTTTACTATACCATCTTTACGAAAATTCTGGCTTTTACATTTTGGACAATTTTTCATATTGATTAAAACTAAGTTAATAACTGCTCAAATATATAAAAACTATACCTAATTAACAATGCC
>DMJL01000135.1:3827-5323 GCA_003451785.1 Bacteroidales bacterium | reverse complement strand
AAAAAAACAACAAAATGACGACGGAGCCTAAAAAGAATCAATTGCACGAAGGGATAATAATCCTTTTAATCTTGATTATCGGAGGATTATCGGTTTGGTTTTTCACTTCAAATGAACACAATGAGGATGTTCGGCAAAAATCTATTTTGTTGCAAGAGAGAATGCAAGTGGAACTTGACTCACTTCAAATCCAGCATAACACATTGAAATTAAAATACGATAGCGTTGTAACGGAGCTGGATTTGCTGCGCAATCCTACAGTTGCACCAAGAAATCGTTGATTCGCTCCGTGCCAATAAGAGAAATTGCATTTTGGGAGGCTCTGCAATTTGCTGAGGTCGAGCAGTTTCGTAGGGCTTTTTAGTTGGGCATTTAAAAATCCATTCCTTACGCTAAGTATCTTACATTAACAACCAAGGAATGGCAAAATAAAAAAGGAGGTCTGTGCAGACCTCCTTTTTTGCTCCCCCTCTTGGACTTGAACCAAGGACCCTCTGATTAACAGTCAGATGCTCTAACCGACTGAGCTAAGGAGGAGTTTTACAAAAGCATGGTTGGCTTTTGGAGTTGCAAAATTAAACAAATTTTCTTCTCGCCAAAATTTTTGGAAAAATTTTTTGTAATTTCTGCAAATCTTGCAGACCACATTTTTTAGCTGAGCAAACCGAAAATATTATCTTTGCCATCGCGTTTTTAACTTTGGCGTGCCTTTAGCAAGCGGCTGTATCAATTTTAGAAGTTTTAAATTTGAGTTGAATGGTTTTCTTCGTTATTCGAGTAGTTTTATTTCTGCTTTTTATAGGAGTTTTCTCAGCCTACTACAATTTTACCACATTAGGTAAAGCCACATCATTGTCCCATCTCGGAAAAGAAAACATTTCAGACAAGGCAGTTCGATTTTCAGAAGAGGAGTTGGTGTTTTTTGATTCTCAAATTTCAGAAATTGTTCGCAATAGACAATTCAACGGTCAAATTTTGGTTGCTCGCGATGGGAACATTCTTTTCAGCCAATCTTTTGGGGTATCAGATTTTAGAAATGCCGCTCCAATAAACCATCAGACCCAATTTCAGATAGCCAGTATAACAAAGACTTTCACTGCGGCTGCCGTACTATTATTGCAACAGCGAGGTCTGATTCATATTGACAGTCTGGTAACCACATATATGGCCGATTTTCCATATCCTACTATAAGAGTTCGCAATCTGTTAAATCACACATCAGGTTTGCAGAATTATATGTGGGTAATGGAGCAATACTGGAACCATGATCGTTTGGCAACCAACGAGGACATGCTTCGAACCTTTGTTAGGCAAAAGCGTCCATTGGATTTCGCTCCTGGAACTCGCTTTGCTTATTCCAATACAGGATATGCTTTCCTTGCTCTACTGATAGAACGGGTATCGGGAACGAAGTTTTCCGTGTTTATGCAGCAAAATATTTTTGAGCCATTGCAGATGCACAATACCCTTGTTTTCGACCCTTCCAATGGTTTTAC
>DMJL01000135.1:0-3450 GCA_003451785.1 Bacteroidales bacterium | reverse complement strand
ATAGGGCAGAGTAGCCATGACGGTATTACCGGCGATAAGGGAATTTTCTCTACAGCTGCCGACCTTTTTATTTGGGATAGAGCCATTGCAACCAATCAACTTCTTTCAAATCAAGAGTGGAGTGCCGCTTTCGAAAGGTCTATACTCGCAAACCAGAACACAGTAGATTACGGTTTGGGCTGGCGATTGCATACTTTCCTCAACCAACGCATTGTACACCATCCGGGAAGATGGAGCGGATTCCGTACTTCATTCAAGCGGTTTATAGATAGCGATGCCACGCTTATTGTTTTAGCAAACAATAATGTGAATATCGTTCCCATGGTGAGTGAGCTTCAACAAGTGTTGTTTCACAGGGAACTTGCAAACAATTTGGATGCGCAAATCCCAGAAGAGCCTGAGTTGGAATCAGAAAGTACACCCCAGCAATAAATTTGTATATCGCCGGGGTGAGATAGTTCCAAATTCAATCCATACAGCCTTACAAATACTGAATAGCATTACCCAAAAGATTAGAATGGCTTATGCTTTTGAATAATGTGCTGCAAATATGTTGCCTACGCAACAGAGTCTTTCCAAATGAGTGCTCCTGCACCCAGTATCGCTGCATTTTTATCCATTAGACCCGACTGCAATAGTTGCACTTTGTTTTTGAATGCGCCCATAAGGCTTTCTTCCATGTATTTTTGCGTAGGTTCCAAAATATAGCTTCCCGACTTTGCCAAACCGCCAAAGAGGAAAATTGCTTGGGGACTTGTGTGCGCAACCGAATCGGCAAGTTTTGCTCCCAAAATCTGCGCTGTGATATCAAAAGCCTTTAGTGCGAGAGGATCGTTCATCTTTGCGGCTTCGTAAATGGTTTCGCTAGTTAGCTCTGCAAATGAGTAGTTTACTAAATGCGACCCCAAATGATCGTCGGCCATCAGTTCAAAAACGGTTCGCTTTATTCCGGGTGCAGAAACATAGGTTTCTAAGCAACCCCGATTGCCACAGCCACATTTGCGGCCGTTCTTTTTTACATTCACATGGCCAATCTCGCCTGCAAATCCGTCGTGTCCATACACCAGATCACCGTTTACCACGAGTCCGCTTCCAAGCCCGGTGCCAAGGGTAATCATAATAAAGTCGCGCATTCCCCGTGCATTGCCATAAACCATTTCTCCCAAAGCTGCTGCATTTGCATCGTTGGTAAGTTTTACGGGAACATTGTAATACTTTTTAAACAAATCTGCAAAAGGAATAATCCCTTTCCAACGCAGGTTGGCTGCATTTTCAATAGTGCCTTTGTGAAAATTACCATTGGGTGCGCCGATGCCCACACCAATTATCTTAAAAGGCTCCTTTATGGTGCTTTCTTGCTTTTTGATTTCGCTACATAGAGCCGCCAGGTAATCGTGCACATACTCAAACGGATCGGTTGGTGTGCTGCCCTCAGCATAAATGTTGCCTTCGCTATCAACAATTCCAAATTTTGTAAATGTTCCGCCAATGTCAATGCCAATAACTAATTCCTTCATAGATAGTAAGTTTTAATGTGCTTAAAGAAAGTGTTAAAGTACAACTTTTGAAAATCCCACCCAAATTTCTGTAATAAAATTTTACGACCAACTGATAGATTTTTATCAAGCAAAAACCTTGTGAAAAACTAAAGATTTTGTGTTGGGTCGTATCGGGGGGTGCAAGCATCTTATGCTTGATTAAAACATTAATTTTGACCTTGGGCTTATGGACGGCATTTGTAGCTTTGCAGGGTGATAACCGGTTGGTTTTCAATAAAAATGCATTAATGCAGTGCCTACATTCGGAAGCGGTTTTAATGATTTCGCTCTGCTGCCCAATGAATTCGAAATTTTATCTTAAGTTCAAATTTGGTTCCCTACCTGAGGCATAATTTTTTGGTAATCTGACAAACAAGTCTAAACGCAACAATATTCAATGAAGAGCAAGGTAAAGTCGGTTTTTTTTTGCAGCAATTGTGGTGCGAGTTCACCCAAATGGATTGGTCGTTGCCCTTCGTGCGGCGAATGGAACACCTACCATGAGGAGGTTGTAAGGGATGCTGCTAAGGGAAAGTTGCATAGCGTTATAGAAACAAGAAGCAATCAACCCAAACTAATCGCCGAAATTTCAGAAGGTGCGGAGAAGAGGATAGATTCTTACAACTCTGAGCTAAACAGGGTGCTTGGCGGTGGAATTGTTGCGGGTGCTCTTATGCTAATTGGTGGTGAGCCGGGGATTGGAAAATCTACGCTTATGCTCCAAGTAGCCTTAAAGATGAAAAGCTCCCGTGTAGTTTACATTTCGGGCGAGGAGAGCGAAATGCAGCTTCGTATGCGCGCCAACCGATTGGGGATTGGGCAAAACGAGTGCTACATTCTCACCGAAACAGCCACTTCGGTAATATTCAGGCATTTGGATGAACTAAAACCAGCCATGGTAATTGTAGATTCCATACAAACGCTGCATACCGACAATATTGATTCTACCGCAGGCAGCATTTCGCAAATCAGAGAGTGTGCATCGGAGTTTCATCGTTACACCAAAGTAAGTGGCGTTCCAGTGTTTCTTATTGGCCATATCACCAAAGAAGGCTCGCTTGCAGGACCCAAAGTGTTGGAACACATGGTGGATACTGTACTCCAGTTTGAAGGCGATCACAATCATGCTTATCGCATCCTTAGAACTACAAAGAATCGGTTTGGGAGTACCAGCGAATTGGGGATATTTGAAATGCGAGCCAATGGCTTGCGCGAAGTGGCAAATCCGTCGGAAATCTTACTTTCGCAGCGCGACGAAAACACAACTGGCGTAACCATCTCGGCAACCTTAGAAGGGCAAAGACCCATACTCATCGAAACCCAAGCTTTGGTATCACATGCTGTTTATGGAACTCCCCAACGGTCGGCTAATGGATTCGATTTTAAGCGGTTAAATATGCTTTTGGCAGTTTTGGAAAAAAGAAATGGCATAAGAATTACATCGAAAGATGTTTTCCTAAATATTACCGGCGGACTTAAAGTAGATGACCCTGCTATTGACTTGGGGGTAATTTGCGCCATCTTGTCGTCGCATGAAGATATTCCTGTGAGCGACAAAACTTGCTTTGCCGCCGAGGTGGGACTCACCGGAGAAGTGCGCCCAGTTACCCGCATCGAACAGCGCATTGCAGAAGCTGAAAAGTTAGGATTTAAGGAGATTTTCGTTTCTAAATACAACCTGAAAGGAATGGAGAAAGAACCTTTTGCCATCGAAATACACCCCGTAACCAGATTGGATCAGGTATTTAGACTTTTATTTGGGTAACCTTGTAAACCATTCCGAAAGCATTTCTAACCAGTTTTATTTGGCGAGCAGGTTGCTAATGGCCTGTTGTATGTGAGAATACTGAAACTTGAATCCCAAAGAAAGAAGTTTTTCGGGTGTTGCGGCTTGCCCTTTGGTGAGAATCTG
>DMJL01000159.1 GCA_003451785.1 Bacteroidales bacterium | reverse complement strand
TACGATCCTACATTAGAGTTGCCACATTTCAAATTCCCTGATATTGAGCTGTTAGACGAAAGAGGGAGTAGCACCATTCAAATAAATAAAGCTGAGCTTGAAGCCAACAAGAACAAAATTATCGAAACGCTCAACAACTACTCCATTCAAATAAGCAAAATAATGGCTACTGTGGGCCCCACAGTAACCCTCTACGAGATTGTACCCATGCCCGGAGTGCGGATTTCGCGCATTAGAAGTCTTGAAGATGATATTGCCCTCAGCCTTTCTGCATTGGGCATAAGAATTATTGCACCCATACCCGGAAAAGGAACTATAGGGATTGAAGTCCCTAATTCCAATCCCGAAATAGTATCCATGCGATCTATTTTGGCGAGTGAGAAATTTCAGAACTCCACCTTTGAGCTACCCATTGGGCTTGGCAAAACTATTGCCAACGAAACATTCATAACCGACCTCACCAAAATGCCTCACCTACTTATGGCAGGTGCTACCGGACAAGGCAAATCGGTGGGACTTAATGCTGTACTTGCTTCCATTTTATACAAGAAGCATCCGGCATTAGTAAAGTTTATACTCATTGACCCCAAAAAAGTAGAACTTACCCTCTTCTCCAAGATAGAAAGACATTATTTGGCAAAACTCCCTGATGCAGAAGAAGCCATTGTTACCGATACGCGCCAAGTTGTGCGCACGCTCAATAGTTTGTGTATAGAAATGGACAATAGATACGACCTATTGAAAGATGCTCAGGTAAGAAACATAAAAGAGTACAATGCCAAGTTTACCGACCGCAAACTCAACCCCAATTATGGGCATAAGTTTATGCCCTACATCATTCTTTTTATTGATGAATTTGCCGATTTGATAATGACCGCCGGCAAGGAAGTTGAATTACCCATTGCACGCTTGGCACAACTTGCTCGGGCTGTGGGTATCCACTTGATTATTGCCACCCAGCGACCTTCGGTAAATATCATTACGGGAACGATAAAAGCCAATTTTCCGGCTAGGATTGCCTTTAGGGTAACTTCCAAAATTGACTCCCGAACTATCCTCGATACCGGCGGGGCAGACCAACTCATCGGACGGGGCGATATGCTTTTATCAACAGGAAGCGATCTCATAAGGTTGCAATGTGCATTTATTGATACTCCCGAAATTGAAAAAATCACAGATTACATTGGTTCCCAACGGGCTTATCTGAATGCTTTCCATCTACCAGAATATTTAGATGAATCTGATGGCGATATTGAACCCATAGAACCTGGCGAAAGAGATGCCATGTTTGAAGATGCTGCACGCATTGTTGTGACCACTCAACAAGGCTCCACTTCCCTCCTGCAACGCAAGCTCAAACTTGGCTATAATCGGGCAGGTCGCCTCATTGACCAATTGGAAGCTGCCGGAATAGTTGGCCCATTTGAAGGAAGCAAGGCAAGGGAAGTAAAAATAAAAGACGAGGTAACTTTGGAACAAATTTTGCGACAAGGCTATTAAAGGCCCCCATTTGAAGCTATATTGTCAAAGCCAGCGTAAGCATCAAAAAACTATTACCATGTACAACTTTGCACACTCTATGAAATTTTTTGCAATCCTAAAGATGAAATTGGTCGTAACAATACTTTTAATGCTTCCATTTGGCGTTGTGAATCTAATTGGGCAGTCTGTACCTGAGCGTGCAGCTGAGGCCAGGGGTAGAACCATTTTGGAAGCTACCCGTAATAAACTCAAAACTTTCCAGGCTCTGAGGTTTCACTTCACTTATACCATGGAAAACACCCAACAAAACATAACCGAAACACTCAAGGGAGAATTTCTTGTGCAGGGCGATAGGTACTTTATGACTCTGGGCAACAATCGTTTTATTTCTGATGGAATAACAACCTGGTCGTATATGGCAGAACTAAACGAAGTGTATATCAACCTTCTTGCAAACGATCAAGAGACGCTGACGCCAACATCCATTTTAAACGATTTTGAAGAGAAATTTCGCGCCAGGCATGTTAGACAAGAAACTCAGAATGGTCGTCGGGTGGAGATTATTGATCTCACACCCATAGGTGCGCATTTGTTTTTCAAATACCGAGTGGCAATAGACTCTAATACGGGAATGGTAGTTTCTACTACAGCCCACGATCGCGAAGGAGGCACTTTCACCTACCGGATTGACCGTGTTGAAACCAATCCACGGATACCGCAAGGCACATTCAGATTCAATGCGCAAGAGTTTCCGGGAATTGAAGTTGTTGATTTGAGATAAGCAATTGCTGCGAGAGCGAATTCCTACAGATTTCTGCCACTATTGCGTTGCAACATTTTGCTGACGAAATCCAGCCTGCCTAAACAAAACAAATTTAATGTTTTCCCAACCTTCGCCATAGGCATTTTTAAAATGGAAGGGATTTGTAAATTCAGGGCTATTGAGTTGCTCCACACATTTAAAAAACTCTCTTCCATAGCGACCTAATGCATCGAAGAAGAAGTAGCCGGTGCGCACACCATGGAAAGCATCGAAATCAGGCTCAGTTCTATAAGCTTTTCTAAACCGAGTAACAAAATTTTGCTCGTGGGTTTGGCGATAATCAACAAAATCGGAAGTCATATTGTGAACATTCAATGACTCATAGAGCCTAAGATTGACGGTCTGATATTCTAACCACTGTGGTGTTCCAATAACAGTTATTTGAAATCGGTTTCGCATTAAATCTAATTGTCTGAGATAATTAGAAACAAAGGCTTCGCCCCCAATTAATGTTATGATAATGTTTTGGCGCGTGGCATCCAAGTGCCTTTGTATTTCTGCCATTCCGCCAGTGCGATACACAACCTCATGAAACTGCCTATTACCATTACTATTTCTCAATTCGCCCATTTCGCCATTGCGCCTTCTTCCTTTTCCAACCAAACCAAGATCCGATAGCAAGTGGCCATTTATGGTGTTTAGATACCTACCATTTTTAACCATCGCAAGATCAGAAGTTAATCTATTGCGAAAGGCGTTAATTAAACCTTGTGCCTCCGGTTGATTGTTGTGGACAAAAATAATATTTTGGTGGGTGTAGTTCCGAGCAACATATTCGGCAGTGGACTCCAACATTGTTTGCAGCGATGGAGATACTTGGAAAAGGTTGGCATTGCCCACCAAAAGATCCGGATTATCGTAGAATGGCGAAACAACAGCAATACCTCTCTTATTGGCAAAAGCAGCAATTACCCTCAGTGGTTCAGGGAAAAAAGGACCGATTATGAGGTCCATTTGCTCCAGACTGTTGTTATTTACCAACTGTTGGGCATCGGATGCATTTCGACCGATATCGAAAGTATGCAGCGTAATGGAAACGCCTACTTGGGCAATGGAGTCTAACGCAATGAGGATACCTTGGTAGAACGACAAGAACGAAAACGAAACATGCGAAGCATTAATTCTTGTAAGCTCAGGGTTAAATTGATCTAAATAGAGTGGGATAAGGACTGCCACATTATAATGCTCTTTGAGTCGGGGGTTTGCACAATAGACCATCAACCTTTTTGAATCTGCTGCTTGTTGGTCAACTACTATGTATGGCGGCCAATCTATAGCAGCCGCACGGGCAGGAACGCGAAGCAATGAGCCTGCTGCAAGGTTTTCCAAATCTGCACCCTGATTCAAATTCATCACTTCCATCTGGGTAACACCAAAATGGGTTGACAGGTTTTCTAAAGTCTCCCCTTGTTGCACATCGTAATAAAAAAATGGTATTGCGCTATATTTTTTAACGGGTATTTTCAATACCTGCCTATAATGCAAGCCTTGGCGCGCAATGGGGTTGTGCATTAATATTGAGTCTTGAGAGACCTGATATCTGCGGGATATTCCGAACAGAGTCTCCCTGCGATCCACTGTATGCTCAATAAAATCGCGATAAGGTATCTCTATGGTTTGAATTTGAACACTGTGCTCGGGTCTCCGTACCGTGGTAGGTTGAGTTAGGTTTTGGGCAATTTGAACGGGTCTTTGCGGTGCCTGCAACAACGGCGCAACTGCATTCACAGGTATATGCAACACTAACCCTGCCCGCAAACCATTGCGCAAATCAGGCAAATGCTGATTGGCATTGTAAATAGTTTCTATCGAAACTCCATAAGCTTGTGAAATTCCAAACAGCGTTTGACCGGCTAATACTGTGTGCTGAAAATACCCCTGCCCATCTATTGTTGCTCTGGTAGTTGTTCGATTTACAGTTGTAGGTTCAAACTGCCCCAGTGCCTGAGACGAGAGAAGCATAAGGCTGCTAAGTACGAAAACGAAATTCCACAATCTCATGGTAACCATATTTTATTTACAAGTATGTTCAATAGCCACAATTGTGCCATTTTGTGATTTTCTGTTGCTTCCTTTTCGGTATGCCCTTTACAAATCAACCGCTAACCCGCACTCAAGCAAGATTAATAGGTTCATTTTT
>DMJL01000024.1 GCA_003451785.1 Bacteroidales bacterium | reverse complement strand
TCGAATTTTCGCTTAATTTTACTCATAATCTGCTAATTTACTGTACTAAATTGATTACACAAATTTTGTCCAGTGAATTAGGGGGTTAGAACACCCCGATATCAAAACAATTCCTTCATTCGGAACACTAAGGGTATTGTAAACAACAGCAATTATACAAAAAAATTGCCTGTATTCAGCAAGTTCAATGCTCAAATACAGGCAGGCTTGGTAAAATCTAATGCGTCTAACCGCCTTCTATCTGAATAGGCGCATTACATCGTTGAAATTAACAAAGAGAATCAATCCCAACAAAAATATCATTCCTGCTGTTTGAGCATATTCCATAAACTTTTCGTTGGGCTTGCGTCGTGTTATTACTTCATACATTAGGAACATAACATGGCCGCCATCTAATGCGGGTATGGGCAAAATATTCATTACGGCAAGTATCACTGAGAGAAATGCAGTGATAGTCCAGAAATGTAGCCAATCCCAAGTTGGCGAAAAAATAGACCCAATGGTAATAAAACCGCCAAGGTTTTCTGTAACGCTCACTTCGGGTCTGAATAGCAATCCAAGTTGCTTTACATAGTCAACAGTGGTAGTATATGCCTTGCTAATTCCGGCCGGTATTGCTGCAAAGAATGAGTAGTTGCGGGTTTCGAATTCAAATATTTCGTTTACAGGTTTTGCAAACGCGCCAATAACTCCTTCTTCGGGGATGGTGATAGCGAGTTCGTTTCTAATGCCGTCGCGCTCTACCCAGATGGTGGTTTGCTGATTTCGGAATTGCCCAATAGTTTTGCGAAACTCATCGAACGACGATGTTTCTATTCCACCAATACCCACAATAAGGTCGCCCGGCAAAACACCAGCTTCCTTTGCTGCCGATGTTTCAGAAAACGAATGCACTATAAACGGATATCTTAGGCTGAAAAACCTTTGACCGCGCGTTTCTACCAACTTGCCAAAAAAGCTTTCGGGCACATCCAAGACTATGCTATCCTGATTGCGCAATACCGTAACAGTCTGCACCTGACCCATGATAAACTCCTTAGGTAAATCGGTAAAATCATCGGGCTTGGTGTTGTTTATGGCTATGATATGATCGCCATTCTGCAGTCCTAATTTTTTCCCAAGGGAATCGGCAACGATGCCATAGCGAGCATTTTGCACTGGCAGGTAGCTCTCTCCTACAAACGAAAGCATAAAAATATAAATAACAATTGCAAGCAAAAGATTGAAGGTTACTCCCCCAAGCATAATGATGAGTCTTTGCCATGAAGGTTTGGAGCGAAATTCATGGGGCTGCGGAGGGAGTTTCATCTGTTCCTTATCCATAGACTCATCAATCATTCCGGATATTTTCACATAACCGCCCAAGGGCAACCAGCCCAATCCAAATTCGGTTTCGCCGCGTTTGAATTTGAAAAGGGAAAACCACGGGTTGAAGAATAAGTAAAACTTTTCGACCCTTACTTTGAAAATGCGGGCTGCTGCATAATGCCCTAACTCGTGAATAATGATGAGGATCGATAGGCTAAGGATGAATTGTGATGCCTTGATTAATACTTCCATTGTATGTTGAGAATTTTAGGATTCGATTAATTTGGTTTGTTGTTTAATATTGCGTGTGCAAGCCGGCGAGTCTCAGCGTCGGTTTGCAATAATTCGTCTAGGTTTGGGTTTTCGATAAAAGAAATTCTTTGCATACATTGTTCAACGATTTCGGCAATGTTTGAAAATCCCACTTTGTCAGTTAGATAAGCAGCAACCGCTATTTCGTTTGCTGCATTGAGTATGCAGGGCATATTTCCTTCTTTTCGAAGTGCTTCGTATGCAAGGTTCAAGCATGGGAAATTTTCAAAATCCGGTGATTCAAACGAGAGAGTTTGAAAATCGGCAAAATTGAATCTGGGAAACTGGGTGGTAAGCCTGTTGGGATACGAAAGTGCGTAAAGAATAGGAAGTTTCATATCAGGGAGACCCATTTGGGCTTTGATTGACCCGTCGGTAAACTGCACCATCGAATGGATAATGGATTGCGGGTGCACTACCACCTCAATTTGGTCGGCTCTTAGATTAAAAAGCCATTTGGCTTCGATCACTTCCAATCCCTTGTTCATCAGTGTAGCCGAGTCAATGGTGATTTTACATCCCATATTCCAATTAGGATGATTCAGTGCAGCTTCTTTTTTTACTTGCTTCAAAAAATGCTGGTCTTTTCCTCTGAATGGACCACCACTTGCAGTCAGAAAAATCTTTTCTATGGGGTTATGGAATTCTCCGGTAAGGCACTGAAAAACAGCAGAATGTTCAGAATCAACCGGATAGATGTTAATTCCTTTATGGTGGGCAAGCTCCATCATTATTCTACCTGCAACCACCAAGGTTTCCTTGTTGGCCAAAGCGATGTGTTTGCCGGCATCAATGGCAGCCAAAGTAGGCTCTAATCCTGCAATTCCTACCATTGCAGTAAGCACTATGTCTATTTCTTGAATTGAAGTAATTTGGGATAGGCTATCTTTACCTGCAAACACCTTTACAGGATAGTGTTTCAACGCATTCTTAACTTCTAGGTATTTTTTTTCGTTGCCTATAACCACCGCATTGGGCAGAAACTCAATAGCTTGTTGTATTAATAGATTAGCATTATTCTGGGCAGTTAGAACTTCTACTTCAAAGATTCCTGCATGGCTCCGCAGCACCTCTAAGGTTTGGCACCCAATAGATCCAGTGGAACCCAGAAGGGCAATACTTTTCTTTTTCTGCTCTTCCATCAAAAAACTAAGTGGGTTAGTGGATTGACCGGAATTCCCGTAATCCACAGCTCAAAATGCAAATGCGTTCCCATGGAAAGCGTTCCTGTATTACCCACAATTCCAATAGGTTCGCCTATTTGTACTTTACTTCCTTTTTGCACAAATAGCGACCTCGCATGTTTATACACTGTGATAATATTGTTGGGATGGTTTATAACTACGGTATTTCCTGTTTGCAAAGTCCAGTCAGCGAAAACCACAGTTCCACCCAATGCGGCCTTTATGGTTTCGTCCACATTTCCCACTAAGTCAATGCCCAAATGTCCTTGAGCCGGATCGAAATAACTTGTAACCATCCCCTGCATTGGCGGGAAAAATGAGATTGGTGCAGATTGTAATACCCTGCTTACAGGTGAATTACGAATGGGAGCCGAAACCGGTAGATCCGCCATTTCCAAACGCAGCAATGAGTCCTCTGGCGAACGCGGAAGCCTATCCCTTATCACTCCGGTAGGATTTAGGAGAGTATCGGGCATTTCTGTTACAATCTCACGGCCCTCCAAAATGTTTCTAATGTTGAGTAGATATAGGTCTTTTTGAATAAGTGTTCGCTCTAAAGAGTCGGTTCTAAGGTTTAATTCTCTAATAACTTGGCGGGTATTGAAATCACCGTATCCCGGAATGTATTCCCTTAGCGGTGTGAAGGCAATTAAGTATGCAGTAGCTATTACCAAAAAAATGCTTAGTGTGCCAAAAACTATAAACACATTGAAACGCGTAAGTCTAAACGATACCTTCTCCTCATAGGTATCATCGTTCATCAATACAAGTCTGTATTTGTCGTGAAGTTTTTTGAAAATGTGCGTCTTCTTTGGGGATTTTTGAGCCATTTTTTATAGGTTGCATGGTTTTTGACACCGTGATGCCAAGTGTGTATCTATTCTATAAAATGAAGTTGCAAATTTCGCAATATTTGTTGGTTTATTTATCTACCTTGTGTAGTTCTATTGTTAGGAAATGTTAAAAAATGCAACTCTGGAACCTTTTTGCATCTTGCTTTTGTAACTTGACGGAATTGAGTACTTTTCAATTACAATGGAAATCCGATTTTTGGCTTAATATCGAACTCCATTTCCTAAAAGGAAAATATTAATTGCAGCTAATATGTTCGGTGTTCTTTGGATGGCTGATGTTATAAATTTTATTGGGCAACGCTAAAAAGAAAATAAATTTGCACATTCTGAGTTTTTAAAGCAAAAAGGGAAATTTTGATAAACTTCAATCCTATCAGATCGGGAGTACTTTTGGTAGCAATCGCACTTATTGCAAGTGGATGTTCTACTCAGCGCAATACTTGGTTAAATCGCAATTTTCACCAAGTGAATGCGTGGTACAATGGTCTATTTAATGCCCAGGCAAGTTTCAATCAAGGAATGCGGGTACTTTCGGATGAGCATAACGACAACTTTGACCAGCCTTTAAGCATTTTTAGGTATGCAACTGCAAATCAACGACAGCAAATAAGCAGTAATATGCAGACTGCCTACACCAAGTCCAGTAGGGTGGTGGCGCGTCATTCCATGTTCATAAGAGGCGTTGAGTACAACAGATTGATAGACAATGCCTATTTTCTGATAGCAAAATCACATTTTTTTAGGGACAACTATATTCAAGCTCTGGCAACTTTTCAATATGTTACCAATAGTTTTCCACCTCCTTTGGCCTATGAGTCGTTGGTATGGCAGGCAAAAGTTGCCTCATTTATGGGAAATGCAAGCGAAGCCAACCGGCTGCTTGGGTTGTCGTTTAGTGCTATTGAGCGTGCGGGATTATTGCAATCTTCAGTTGGGCGTTTTTACCATTTTGTAGCAGCCGATCACTTTATCAGGCACAACCGTATTGCAGATGCCTTGGTAAATCTCCAAAGTGCAGCGGAACTTACACGCTCACGAAAAGAGCGGGCCAGGCTTACTTTTATTTTAGGACAGCACCATTATTCTTTGGGCAACTTGGCTAAAGCAAGAGAGCATTTTGAATTGGTTCTCGATTTGTCGCCAGGTTTCCACTTAGGTTTTCATACTAAGATCAATCTTGCTTTTGCAAGTATTGGTGAGGATGGAGATCCAAACATTATATATGGGAGAATGCAAAATATGTTGCGCCAAAGACAGTATGTTTCGCAGAGAGACCGAATCTATTATGCCATAGGCGTTTTGGCACTTGCCAAAAACGATTCTACACAGGCTAAGGAAATGTTTCGCCAATCTGTAAGATTTGGTTCTGATAACGAAATCAGAAAAGGTCAGGCATACTACAGACTTGCTCAAGTGTATCTTTCAGAAAATGACTATATAAACGCCAGCAACTACTACGATAGTGCAATGGTGTTTATCCCTGCCGAAACCTTGGGAAGGGAACAGATGTTGCTGATGCAAAGCATATTAAAAGATTTGGCTCAGAATGTTGCGGTTATTCAAAGGGAAGATTCTTTGCAACGCCTCGCAACTATGTCGGAGGCCGAAAGAAATATTAGGTTGGGTGAAATTGTGGCGTTGATAGGCGAGCGGCTACAAGCTGATAGGCAAACCGGTGCAGATCAAAGAACGCAATTTAGAGGAATGCAGGCCTCGCCGGTTGCTGGAGCACTAGGAGCTGATGTAGAGTGGTATTTTTACAATACCACTGCTATGCGACAAGGCCGATTGGAATTTGCTCGAAGGTTTGGCAACCGACCTTTAGAAGATATGTGGAGGCTTAGCAACCAAACGACAGACGAACCTATTGTTGCAGCACAAATTGGCAATGAACCTGTCGGGCAGGACGAAGAAGCACCCACAGGTGAATTGCCAAGCATAGAAAACCTAATGGCAGATCTACCTCTCACACCGGAGATGCTCACAATCTCAAAGGAGAAAGTAGCCGATGCGTATTTTGCTAAGGGGCTTATCTTCAAAGATCGGATGCAGGATAGCCTAAAAGCTGTTGTTGCATTTCGTAATATGGTCAATTATGATCAAAGCACCGACGACACACCTACGGCTTATTTTTATTTAATTCGTATTTTGGAAGCACAAGGGCAGCACAATCAGGCAAATCAGTATAAAACACACCTAATTCAAAGATTTCCAGAAAGCCCCTTTGCCAAGATTTTTAGTCAACCCGAAGTACTTCTGCGCGCTCAGGAATTGCGGGATCAAGCCCAACAGCGGTACCAAAATGCTTATTTGGCCTTCACGCAACAAAATTTTCAACAGGTTGTAGATGATTGGCATGCGACCGAATCGTTAGAATTGGATGACAATATCAGAGGCCAATTTGATTATATCAAATCCCTTGCACTTTATAGAATGGGCAAAACGGATGAAGCTATGCAAATGCTTGAGCAAATAGTTGCAAATAGAGAGGGTTCTAGTGTGCATCAGGTTGCAGGACAGTTATTGGAAGTGCTTCGAAGAGAGCCAACGCTTGCAGAAATCGAAACGCCCATTGGCAATCAGCCGGAAGTATTTGATGAAGCTATTTCTCTGTTTCGCTTCAATCCCAATCAAGTGCATTTTTTCATACTCGCGGTTTCGAGGGGCACTACCGACTTCAGTACGATTACCCAAGCATTGGAGCGGCTAAACCAAGATGACTTCGCTGCTCGAAGACTCTCCATAAGCAATGTTTTTCTTAGTCAGGATACACATCTTATTACAGTTACTAGCTTCCCAGATAAGGAATCGGCTATGA
>DMJL01000302.1 GCA_003451785.1 Bacteroidales bacterium | reverse complement strand
CTGCCAACTTGTACCGTCGAACTCCAATATTCCGTCGTTGTTGGCAAAATACATGAAGCCTGTATGGCTTTGGGTAATGCTCCAATTTTGTGTTCCCGCATTGTAGTCACTGTTGGTATGGTTCACAATGAATGGAAGCCCAATTCCTTTTATTTGGGCTTGCAAGGAGTATGGTACAGTGCAAAGAATAACTACTGCAAATATTTTTAATGCGTGTTTCATGGCTAAACAATTAGCCCAAATTACAAAAAAATTCGACAGCGAATGAAATTTTCTGATCTGTTTCAACAATATCTTGAGTAAATGGACAAAGAATTTTTTTGTTTCACTTTACGCACAGTTTTTTTAAAATCCATTTTGGTTTTTTTACTAATGGTTGTTGCCGATTAATCTGAATAAAACGCAATAATGAAGAGCAGCAATCTAATGCAATAATGCCATCCGTTACCAATTTTTAAACTGAATTATTAATCCTTATTCAACCTTAATTAAAACTTCAAAAAATCACTGGGTACTTCTCAGGATTGTATTCGTGCATTATGCTATAGATTTTCTCAAACACATCTTCGGCATTTGGGTTGGAAAAGTAGTCGCCATCGGTGCTATATGCCGGGCGGTGTTCTTTCCCTGTGATGGTTCCCGGCTCAGCATCGAGATAAAGGTAGCCGCCCTGTTCTTCCAGCACTTTTTGCATCATGAATGCCGTAGCTCCACCTGGCACATCTTCGTCAAAAAATACAATCTTGTTGGTCTTTTTTAACGATTCTACAATGGTGTGATAAATGTCGAAAGGTATAAGTGTTTGCACATCAATCAATTCTACCGAAATGTCGAATTCTTTCAATTGTTGTAAAGCATCCAGTGCAATTTTTATACACGAACCATAAGTTACAAGGGTAATATCGGAGCCTTGTACAAGTATTTCTGGGGTGCCCAATTCCAAAGTGATTTCACCCAAATTGGTCGGCATTCTTTCTTTTAGGCGGTATCCGTTCAAAGGTTCTATAACTATTGCAGGGTCGTCTGATTTGAGCAGTGTGTTGTAGAATGCTGCTGCCTGTGTCATATCGCGGGGTACTAGTACAAAGACTCCCTTCACGGAGTTTATAAGCATTCCCATCGGGCTGCCCGAATGCCAAATACCTTCGAGTCGATGTCCGCGTGTGCTTACAATGAGCGGAGCTTTTTGCCCGCCTACTGTGCGATACCGCAAAGTGGCCAAGTCGTCACTAAGTACTTGTAGCCCAAACAAAAGATAGTCGAAATATTGAATTTCGGCAATAGGTCGCAATCCCCGTGCTGCTAAGCCCAAGCCTTGCCCCATAATGGTGGCTTCCCTTATGCCGGTGTCTGCAATGCGCATTTCGCCAAACTTCTTCTGGAGCCCTTCAAGTGTTTGATTTACGCCTCCAATATTGCCTACATCTTCCCCAAAAATCAGCACATCAGGGTATTTTGCAAAAAGCAGATCGTAATTGGCTACCAAGATTTCTCTTCCATTTACCCAAGGGGAATCTGCATTATAATTGGGTTTGTTGGTTTTTACTTTTCTTGCTGCTTGTTCCGATTCGCTATACAGATGCGAACTGTAGCGATTTTGATTGTTCTCAATGGCGGCATGCAGCCATTGACTTACCCGCAACTTCAACGATTTCTCGCCCGAACAACTATGGCAAAGGAGTCGCAAAATTCTTCGGGCTGTAGAAATTAAGTCTTTCCTAATGGGCGCATCTATATTGCCCAATTCTTTGAGTAAATGGTCTATCTTGCCCACTTTTATACAATTGCATTGCTCAATATTTACCATTCTAATAAAGTCCTGTCGTTCTTTTAGAATGGGATTTTGAAAACGGGCTAATGCCTTTTTTTGGGCTTGTTTTACCTTTTCGGTAGCTTGGGCTTCTATTTCGGTGAGTATTTCTTCTGATGCAATCCCTGAAGCAATTATCCACATGCGCATTTGCTTTATGCAATCGTACTCCAACTCCCATTCGAGTCTTTCCTTACTTTTGTATCTTTCATGCGAGCCACTGGTACTATGGCCTTGGGGTTGGGTTGCATCCGTTATGTGAAACAACACCGGCACATGATGGGTGCGACATTGCGCAATGCCTTTTTTGTACATTTCTACTAAGCCCTGGTAGTTCCATGCCTTTTCGGTATAAATTAGAATTCCTCTTTCTCCGGGCTTCTCTATCTTCATCCCGGCAAGTGCTTGCGAAATGCTGTTTTTTGCGGTTTGAAATTCTCGGGGCACGCTTATCCCATAACCATCGTCCCATACAGATATGGCAAGCGGCACCTGAAGCACGGCTGCGGCATTCATGGTTTCAAAAAAATGACCCTCGCTGGTACTTGCATCACCTATGGTGCCAAAGGCTACTTCATTGCCATTATTGCTAAAACGGGCAAAATGCTCTTGGTCTGAGTGGTTTCTGAAAACCTTCGAAGCCATGGCTAGGCCCAGCAATCTGGGCATTTGCCCGGCGGTGGGCGAAATATCGGCTGATGAGTTCTTTTGCTTGGTTAGGTCTTTCCAATTGCCTTGGGAGTCTAAGCTGCGGGTGGCAAAATGGTTGTTCATCATTCGGCCACCATTATCGGGGTTGGCACTCAAGTCGGTATCTCCATACAACTGGCTAAAAAACGATTCGAGTGTTAACATCCCTGTAGCCAACATAAAAGTCTGATCGCGATAATAGCCCGAGCGCCAGTCTCCATCCCGAAATACTTTTGCCATAGCTAACTGTGGCACCTCCTTGCCATCGCCAAAAATGCCAAACTTGGCTTTGCCCGTTAGCACTACACGCCTACCCAACAAACTTGCCTGCCTGCTCTCTATGGCAATGCGATAGTCATTTAGTACTTCATTGGAGTACTCAGTAAATATTAAGTTGGATTTGCTGTGCATAGGTTTAAGTATTATAAATGACTTAGGTATCGCATAAAAGTGTAGCCCTTTGGAGAAGGGCTACGCAAATGTAACAAATTTGGCATATTAGTGTTCATGGTGCTATGATCTGAAACAGATTATTGAATTTGGATGTTTATTGTTATTGCCAACGGTTTCAAGCGAGGGTGTCAGGTATAAAATTGATAATCTCTCCATAGCCCACGGTTTCAACCGTGGGCTATGAAGGGATAAAACAATGTGTGATTCAGCCCAATGCTAAAACTCCGACCTGCTCCTGCGGCTGTAAATGTTGAGCGACTCTTTGATTTTGTGGTCTATAGAAACATATACCGATGGTGGAACAAGTATTTCAATAATTACTTTTTGCGCTCGCCAGCCGTCGGCTTCTGCAAAGGCAAAGAATGGGTCTAATAAAATGCGATTTTGTTCGTAGGAGAATGTGTAACGGATGTTTTCTGCGCTGTTGCGAGCTGCTTGTGGGTTTGCACCGCGGGCTCTTTTTTGCACGATGATTTCAATTTGCTCGCCAGGTGTTTGCACTATCCTTACTTCTGGTCGCAAATGTCGGTATCCGTTATGTGTTGTCCATAGCAAGTCCCAGCTATCGAGATCGTATCTTTCTGCTGTTATCACACCAATTTCTTGGTATCTAAGGGTGTTTATATCTAATCGCAAGGTGTCTGCTGTGGGAATTATTGGCACCGATGTTTCTGCTATGGTTCGTTGGTGCATGTAATTTCGCGTGCCGCTTGCTAATGAGAATAGGCTCATTCCCAAACCTATGAGCCACAAAGTGAAGGCGATGCGTCCGAAGTATCGCACGCGTGCTCTGCCTCCAGCTACCAATAGTGTTCCAAAATAGAGCATGGCAATTACAGGAACTACCGTAATCAACAGAAGACTTGCCAGAGAAATGTTTGCAAGAATTGGGTTGGTATAGATTAAATTGGCTAATGCCTGAAATGAGAAAGCCTGCAGTCCATAGTCAGCATCAATGGTTATTGGGCCTCCGGCTAATACCCAAATTAAGCCAATAAGCAAAAAGATGCCTGTAAATAAAAGAAACAGACCAATTAATGCGCCAACTACTTTCATTAGTGTTTTAGCCACTTCGCCAAATCCGGTGGCTATTCCGCCCAAGAATGCTTCGCCTGAAGTTCTGCCGGTGGTTTTTTGTCGGAATGCTTTCTCAGCTTCTGTCGAAAAATTTTTTACATTTTTTTTTACATCGTCCATCTCCTCCCTTATGGTTTTCTCTATGTTGGAAATGTTCACCCGTTCGCCTTTCATCTCGAGCTTTTCGGCAGATGTGTTGGCACGGGGTACTACAATCCACATTACCAAATAGGTAACTATGCTAAAACCACCAACAAATGCAAACAGTATAAAAGCAAGTCTTACAAGGGTGGCATCTGTCTGAAAGAAAGCAGCCAACCCGGAGGCAACCCCACCAAGAATGGCACCATCCGGATTGCGAAAGAGTCTTCGCGGTCCTTTGCTTGATTTACTTTTTGGTGTTGCTTCGTTGTTTGGCTCAGCTTCGTTGTCAATCTGCTCAGGCTCGCCAAGTTGACCAATCACATTTTGCACATCGGCTAAAGTAATTACTTGTCGGCCATCCGCCAGCTTAGACTGGAGTGTCTCGGCTATGCGGGTTTCTATGTCGCTCAAAATCTCATCGCAGCCTTCGTCTTGGGAGAAGTGGTGGCGAATTTTTGCCAGATATTGATGCAGCATTTCGTATGCATCTTCATCAATATGAAAGACTATGCCGCTCAGGTTTATGGTTAATGTCTTTTTCATTT
>DMJL01000030.1:5582-7449 GCA_003451785.1 Bacteroidales bacterium | reverse complement strand
GCCAAAAATATTTCAGCAATTATGCAATTCCTATCAATTTGCCCCGCTATGTTCCCATTGGATGGTTGCATTTTCAAATAATTTGTGGCCGTTAGATTGCAAGAGTTTGAAAAACGGTTTTTTAAAACCTTAGTACAACAATGCGTGCTATCCTCGACAACCTTATTCTGAACGATAATTTACGCAAACAAATAAGGGTCAAAAAAAATGATTGATGCCGTTCTACTAAGGCTTGAAAAATACAAAAATAGTTGGTTGTTTTGCAAAAAGATGGCATGGCTCAAGCCCCAAAAGGGTGTAAACTCACGGTTTTCCGGACCTAATGTTCGTGGCTATCGCTTCGGAATTGCTATAATAGTTTTCTAAAAACAAATACTACACTGCATTCAGAATTACAAGGTAAAGATTCCATTACGACAATCATGCCGGAGAAAAAGACTTGCGTTTTTGGTTTTGACGAGATGCTTCACTTCGGCCTATCTCAGTGCAAGCACTCCGTTTAGCATTACAAGCTCCGAGTGGTTTTGTCATCCTGACCGAAGGGAAGGATCTTTTATAGGGCGAAATTGCAAATTGCGCAAAACATCATTTACTATACCTTTCGATGCGATAAAATTGTAATTCCGCCAGCAATGGTTTTTTACTGACCCATCGCAATCAGCGCAAACCGACTGGAAACAAAAATGCCCTGCAATGATTACAGGGCATTTCTATAAGGTATGGTCAATTGTTATCTGGGAATGGAATACCTCAAGCCAACATAAAACATTCGTCCTTTAATTGGCCCCCAGATCATGGAGCCATCGAAATGTCTGCCAAAAGGCTCGGTTGCACCAATTATAGGCTTCATTTGTTTGTAGTTGGTAAGGTTTTCTACACCTATGTACAACTCCAATGGGTTGATTCTGTAAGTAATTTGCCCCAACATAAACACATAAGCTGGCGATCTCTCTGCCATCTGCATGTGTTCGGGAAGCATCGCAGTAGTAGGAATTCTGCTTGGGCCGTTGAACTGAGCCGTAAGGTCGAATTGCCAACGATTGTTGCGTGTGTTGTACGAGCCTGACAGCATTCCCTTATAGGTATTCACAAAAGGTCGTTCTACAAGCTCATTGTTGATGGTAGATTTTGCATCCGTATAACGCCATGCAGCTACAATTTCTATTTCTCTAATGGGATGAAACTTCATTTCTACCTGAAAATTGTTTGCAAACGATTTTCCGTCGAGATTATAAAACCTAGCCTCTGTATGGCTGGCATCAACATCTACAATCAACTGGTTTTGAAAATCGGTGCGATAGAAATTTGCAGTAATCGAAGCATGTTCTCCAAAAAGCATAAGGTTTTGTGTGATGCTTGCGCCGTAGTTCCAGGCTCTTTCGGGTCTAATGTTTTCGAGAACTCGTATTCGACGGTTGCTAACCAATAGCCCAGAGTTTTCGGCAATGGGATTGGGCACTCTGAATCCTTGCCCCGCCGAAGCTCTCAGAATGGTATTGGGGGCAACTTGGTATCTCAAATGAAGGCGAGGCGTTAGGAAAGCACCGAAAAGATTATGATAGTCTGCCCGCAAACCTGCAATGAGCGTAAAACGGGTATCTAAATTAAAGGTGTATTGGCCAAAAACACCCGGAACAAGCTCTCTTCTTGCAAACGCACTATCGGCAAGCATTTCGTTGTAATCATCAAACAGGAAACTTACACCCGTAGTGATTCTGTGGTTGAGATTTCCGGCAATGGTATTATCAAAAATGATATTGCCATAAAAAGTGTTTTGGGTTCCATCGTATGCCCTAAGTCCGTAGTAGGAGTTATGATTGTTGTGCGAGAAGCTAAACTGTGTTCCTAAACTTGCATTGGGCAAATT
>DMJL01000030.1:0-5232 GCA_003451785.1 Bacteroidales bacterium | reverse complement strand
TTGCAAAGGCCTCCAATCTGTCGGTGTTTACACCAAATCCGAAGTAATTGTTGGATCCCCACGATTCTTCATTATCAAAAAAAGCCATTTGCCCACCTTGGCGTTCTTCCTGCATAATGCGAAAACCAAATTGCGATTCCATTACTCCTGGTCTATCGTATTTAAACCGATTTAGGATATTGTACCTGCGCACCGTTGGGTGATCGAGAAAGGAGTCATGGTTATGGTCGAATCGGTTATTCAATATTTCCCCATGCGCCAAAATCATGGTGTGCCAATTCTGATTGAGGCTAACGGCTGCATTCACTGTACTTTCGAGCCTTCCATTGTCGTTAGCATAAAAGTTGTAAAAGAGTGTTTCTGCTGTTTCGGGCTTTTTCAACTCCACATTTATCTGACCGGTAATTGACTCAAACCCATTTACAACACTTGCAGTCCCTTTCGATACCTGTATGGACTCCATCCATGGACCGGGAATAAACATAAGACCAAAAGGTTGCGCAAGTCCCCTAATGGCAGGCATGTTTTCTGTAAGTATTTGGCTATAAGTGCCTGCCAATCCAAGAAGCTGAATTTGCTTAGCTCCTGTTATGGCATCGCTAAACGAAACATCAATTGCGGCATTGGTTTCGAAGGCTTCCGAAAGGTTGCAACATGCAGCTCTTTGTAGCTCTTCGGTTGTGATAGCCTGCGTAAGGATGGGTTCTAATGTTTGGAAATGTGCGCTTGGTCGGCGACCTTGCACTTGAAATTCATCGAGTTGCTGACCCTCATGTAGGTTTACTGTTAGCAGATTTGCAGCAGATGACACCAAGATAGTATCGCTCACAAATCCGGTGAAGCTTACAACAAGCCTATGCGGAAGTCGGTTAGGAAGCGATATTTCGAATCGCCCGTTGGAACTTGTTACAGCTCCAATTTGGGTGTCTAACCATTGAATATGTGCCCCAATGAGCGTTTCGGTGTGTACTTGTCCGTTTTTTTCATGTGTGTGTTGCACCACACCTCGCAATACGCCGCCCTGAGCTGTAGCCAAGGGGACAAATACAATACTGAATATGAATGAAAGAAAAACAATAATTGCTTTCATTTTGTAGAATTAGGGTTGGTTATGTAGTCTGTTGTTTCGAAGCATTTCTGGATCGCGAGGGTATTTGCAGCAATGGTGCATATTACTGTATGTTTTCTCGTCGGTAATGAAATTCTGAGTGTCGTGACCTGCACGGGCAATGGCTCTTTCAATGGCTTCTTGATTGGTTATAGTGGAATCGAATCGCACTGCAACCACCTGCTTAGCCTGATTCCAAGTTGCTTGTCGCACACCTTCTACACTCATCGCTGCTCTTTCTATACGAGTTTTGCACATACCACAAAGACCAAGTGCCTTAAACTCGGTATTTACTAAAGATTGTCCCCTGCGCTGCTGTGAATATGCCGAATCAACTCCTGCTGAAAGCAAGAAAATCATTAAAACTACGCCTACGTATGTTAAAGTTTTCATTGGATAAAAATTTGTTTTTTTTAAAGATCAAATGGAATTCGCCATTAAGACTTCATGCCGGTTTGCTTGAAAATCTATCACGAGGCTCATTTCATTGACCGAAAAATGTTTAAAAAAGATTTTAAATGTAAGTAACTACAAAATTGAGTCGAACAGACCAACCATAAAGAGATCAATAGGAGGTTACCCTTAAAGGCTGATAAAGTTGCGACTATAGATAGTAATTAACAGGCAGGAATTTTGAACTGCTGCAGGAAAGCCAAATACTCAGTTCCAGAAAAAATTAGAGGAGGAACTACCTTTATATCTAAAGTTGTGCTTAGAAAGGACTTATCAAACAACCAATCATACAATTGCTCGAAACTGGATTGGGCAACAATCTCCTGTTCCAAACGAAAGGTCTTGGGTTGTACAACATCTTCTGTTGTAAAATATAGACTTTTAATTTCACAACAAGTCTCAGGAATTAACGAGCTAGTGCAGGAAATGTGCTCGCCTTCCAGGCTACAACACGATATGAGTGCTTTGGGTTTTGGGAAGGTCTTGGAAGTGCAGCAAGGATTCGGGTTGGTTAAGGTAACCTCCACAATACCGCATGAATTGCATGAATGCTTCACCAGCCTAAATCCAGTGGTGCCCACCAGTATGACCGCAAGCATTGCCCAAATCATCACATATTGAATGGCTGCTTTCATATCTGCAAAATTAGATTCATTAAATTTAAAAAACAATGGTTTTAACTTTTTTTGTGGAGCGAAGTCATAAAATATGTGCTTGTTCATGTTTTGTTTAAGAAAATTCATTTCGACATGGGACTAAGCAAATTGGGATCTTTGCAATCAATGGGTTGCTTAAAACCTAAGGTTTCAATGATTTTGGAAAAGGATTTTGGTGTTATTCCTTTGCTACAGTTTACAATTGCTGCCATAATGCAATTTTAGACAATAATTGCAACAATAAGAATGCGGATTTTAGAACAATAAGTCCAACAATTATCCTATCACAATAAATGCAAAAAAGGAAAAACACAACCAATTATTTTGTAGTTTAGTAACTTTATTTTAAAACAAAAAACCAACACGATTTTTAAGCTATGGACAAAAAATTTAACCGCAGAGATTTTCTCAAAACGGGTGGGCTTGTGGTTGCCGGCAGTGTAATTGTCCCTTCGGTACTCACTGGGTGCTTTTCGGGCAAACAATTGGCCAATCCATTGACCTACAACCTAAATGATTACTTTGATCACTTTGGAGTATCGCGTCGGCTCATTGCAGATGTAATGGCAGTTGGGCTTTCAAGAGGAGGCGATTATTGCGATCTTTATTTCCAGCACACCAACGCCAACTCCATTGGTCTTGAAGATAATATTGTGAACCGAGCCTCCTCCACTGTAAGTTTTGGAGTGGGTATCAGAGTATTGAAGGGCGACCAAACAGGGTACTCCTACACAGAAGACCTTTCGCCCGAAGCAATGAAATCGGCTGCCAGAACAGCTGCCAACATTGCCAATACCAGTCCTTTCGCAAGAACAAGGTCGCTGGAAGAGCGAACCTTTCCGAATTTCTATAAAATAACTACCCCATGGGAAGATGTGAGCATTAGTAGAAAAATACCCGCCTTGGAGTTTATCAACCAAAAGGTTTTTTCATTGGATCCCCGAGTTAAGATTTGCAATGTGAGTTATTCTGACAGTGCATCCTACATCTTGTTTGCTAATTCTGAAGGGGTGGTAGGAACCGATTATCAACCCATGTGCACCATCGGGGCCTCGGTAATTGCCGAGCAAGATGGCCGTAGGGAGCAGAACAATTATACCATTTCGATGCGGCAGGATATTTCAATGCTCAATCCCGAAAACCTTACGCGTATTGCTACAAAGTCGGTAGAGGATACCGTTTTGCTCTTTGAGGCTACAACCCCACGAGCTGGTCGAATGCCTTTAGTTTTGGCAGCCGGTAGCTCTGGCATTCTGCTTCATGAGGCTATTGGGCATGGAATCGAGGCAGATTTTAACCGAAGAGGTGAGTCTATTTTCAGCGACAAAATTGGCAAAAAAGTTGCAGAACCTTTTGTTACTATCATTGATGATGGCACCATTCCCCACATGCGTGGTACTATAAATATGGACGATGAGGGTAATCCATCGCAAAAAACCGTTTTGGTAGAAAACGGCACATTGGTTTCGTATCTACACGACCGCATAAGTGCCCGCCATTTCAATGTAGCACCCACTGGTAGTGGTCGTCGCGAATCGTTCCGCCACATGCCATTGCCCCGTATGCGCAATACCTATATGCTGAATGGACCCCACGAAAAGCAAGAAATTATTGAGTCGGTTAAGTATGGCATATTTGCCGAAACCTTCACCGGAGGTCAGGTGCGCATCGGACCCGGTGATTTCACATTTTTTATTAAAATAGGTTATCTTATAGAAGATGGAAAACTCACGCAACCCATCAAAGATGTGAACATAGTTGGTAATGGTCCTAAGGTTCTCGAAGATATTGTAATGGTAGGCAACGACCTGGCAATGTCGGAGGGCGGTTGGACATGCGGTAAAGCAGGGCAAGGAGTACCGGCTTCTATGGGTCAGCCCACCGTGAAAGTTTCCACAATTACCGTTGGCGGAAGAAATGTTTAATGTTTTAACATAAAGCATCAATAGATATGAATCAAAATGAAAGATTGAACCTTGCACAATGGGTAGCAGGTTTGGCAATAAGAAAAGGCGCATCGGATGCCTCTACGGTAATCACACGGTCGAGGTCGGTGCAGATTGACATTCGCCAACAACGATTGGATATCATTCGCGAATCTACCGACAATAGCCTGTCGCTTCAAATTTTTAGAGACAACAAGTTCTCATCACACTCAACCAACAACCTCAACAGGGCGCAGTTGGAAAAGTTTATCACCGATGCTGTTGACGCAACGGCCTATTTGGCACCCGACCCCGATCGCATGCTCCCAGATCCCTCGTTGTATCCAACAAATCTTGATGTAGATTTAGGATTGGTGGATCGCGGACACGCCTCCATTACACCCCAGTTTAGAATTGATAAGGCTATGGAAGCTGAGCAACTCGTTAGGCAAATGAATGGGGCGGCTCAAGTATTGTCTGCATCGGCTGGCTTTAGCGATAATGAGTTTCAGGGTGTAAGATTTCACACCAATGGTTTTGCGGGAAGTTGGGAATCAACATCCTATGGGCTTTCTGCTTCTCTTGCGGTTTTAGATGGTACTGCACGACCGGCAGGTTCGGCATTTTCTAGGACAAGATTTCTCAATAAGCTGCCCACACCGCAAGTAATTGCATCCAATGCTGTGAGCGATACGCTGAGGCAATTGGGTCAGAAGCCTATAAAATCTGGCAAGTACACCATGATTTTGGAAAATCGAATAGCAGGCAATATTCTCGGTCGCATTTTTGGTCCCATGTCGGCCAGAAACATTTACCAGCGAAATTCCTTCTTGTTGGATAAACTCAACACAAAAATTGGTTCGCCCCTCCTAACCATTATTGACGATCCGTTTGTTCCAGGTGGATTGGCATCGAGGT
This sequence comes from Bacteroidales bacterium, assembly GCA_003451785.1. Classification (GTDB taxonomy): domain Bacteria; phylum Bacteroidota; class Bacteroidia; order Bacteroidales; family UBA7960; genus UBA7960. Next base: position 172 of record DMJL01000030.1, on the reverse strand, counting down.
TGTTTGATGGAGAGGGGATTAAATCCAAAAGACGCGAGTTGGTCAAAGAAGGTGTTTTAAAAGCCTACCTTGTTGATACCTACTTTGGCAGAAAACTTGGCGTAACCCCTAATGGTGGTGGTACATCCAATATTTTTGTGGGAATGGGTACTCGCAATGAGGAACAAATTAT
>DMJL01000220.1 GCA_003451785.1 Bacteroidales bacterium | reverse complement strand
GATGATGAGTATTGATTGATAAGCATCGCTTTGGGACCATCGTGCGCCACTCGTGGGGTGCGCATAGGCTGCAAACCTGCCACATGCCATAGTGCGTGGGTTTGGCGTGTGAGCATCTCAATCATACGGTCGGGTATGAAGCCACCGCCATTGAATCGCACATCAAATATCATGGCATCCTTGTGATGATAAGCATACATGCCCCTGTGCAACTCCCTATTTCCGTCCTGTGCTGTATTGGGTACATGTATGTATCCAATTCTTCCATTGGAAAGACGATGAACCATCTCGCGACGGGTGTTTACCCAATCCAAATATTTTAGTTCCAATTCGCTTTCAATGGGTCTGATGGTATAGGTGCGGGCACCCTGCTCGGTGGGCACACTATTCACCGTAATGCGGGTGGCTTTGTCCACTCGATTTTGCAGGAAGAAGTATAGGTTCTCTTCCGTTGTAACATCCTGCCCATCAATGCGAATTATATAATCTCCTTCATTGATGGTAATTCCTTGTTCAGTCAAAGGCGACCTCCGAGCAGGATTCCAATTCTCACCTTTATAAATCTTGGTAATCCTATACCTCTTTGATTGCTCATCGGCCACTACCCGTGCCCCTAGCAATCCACCCTGCACGCGTTCCGGACGATTCCAATCACCATAATCAACATAGGCATGGCTCGTATTGGTTTCTGCAATCATCTCACCCAAAATATAATCTAAGTCGAAACGATGGTTCAAATAAGGTAATAATTGTGAATATCTTTGCCTAACCTCTTGCCAATCAACATTGTGAAGGTTGGCTACATAGAAGAAGTCGCGAAAAATTCTCCATCCGTCGTTGAATATTTGCTCCCATTCTTTGCGAGGCTCCACACGCATTGTAAGATGCTCTAAGTTGAGACGACCATCGGTTGATTTTTGATTGGGAGCAAGAGAAACCACACCATAATTGTTTTGATGTTCGTAGAGTACACGGCGTTGGTCGTGCGAAACAATTCCAAAACGCACACCTGGAATAATAGTCTCATTTTTTTGTTCTTTGATGTTGAACCGTTGCATTCCCTCGTTGTTGAAGTAAACCAAGCCATCTGTTACCGCCTGCAAACCCCAATAGCTTCCGGCAGGCATAGGGAATGCCACTATCCTTTGATTGGCTCCCTCCGGCACAATTTTTACAAGTGTATCCGTTCTGCCAATGGGTGTGGTTGGTGTACCTTCTATCGTTTCTTTTGGCTCAAATAGTCTTGGACTCTGTGGAGTTAATGGCAGTGCATAAATCCTAGTAGCATTCGTATAGAGATAATTGAACTCAAAACTGCTAAAAGTGAGATTGAAATCCCGATTTGAGGTAAAGAAGATGTAATGCCCACAAGTTGAGAACACCGGATTGCTATCGCTAAAGGTATGGTCTGTTAGCTGTATTCTTTCACCAGTTGAGATATTGAACACCCAAATTGCACCTTGAGCATTGGGCCCGCTTTTAATATATGTAATCCAGCGCGAATCGGGTGAAAAGTTGAAACTTCTAATTTCTTCAAATGTGGGCGTATCTACCACGGTAATTATTCCGGTATTAACTTCCAACAGTTGCAATTTCATGCTGCGATCAAAATAGAGCAGATAACGGCTGTCGGGCGACCATCGAGGCTGATACTTCCAACCTCTGGAGTTGCGGGTTACTTGCCAAGGCTGAGCATTTTCTTTGTTTTCGAGCAAAAACACTTCGTATTCTCCAGTCTTGTCGGAGAAATAAGCTATCCATCTACCGTTGGGCGACCACTGAGGAAATACTTCTCGTACACCCTGCGTATTAGTTAGGTTTTGAATGGTTCCAGGCCCGGCCGGTACCGAGAAAATGTCGCCTCTTGCATCAAACAAAACCCTGTTGCCCGATGGTGATAGGGCAACACTGTGTATGTTTTCGCGCACATTCGTGAAAAAAGGCAAGGTGTTGGAGTTGTCGAAATGAATATTGATAACAATTCGTTCCTTAACACCAGTGTCAAGATTAAGCTTAAAGATGTGTCCACCACTCTCATACACAAGTTGGTTGCCAGTACCGGATGGCCACATGGCATCAAACTCATTGTGAAATGTAAGCTGGCGCTTTTCACGGGTGTTGATATCAAAACTGTAAATATTAAGCCACAAGCCTTTGTCCGATGCAAAAAAGATTTTATCTCCATGCCAATGGGGTAGCTGATCGGTTCCTACCCAATCGGTAATCTGCTCCGAATGATTGTTTTTTAGGTCATAAATCCAAATGTTTGAAGCTCTTCCACCCTTATACCTTTTCCAGGTGCGAAACTCCCTGTCGGGCCATGTGAATGCCAGTTTGCTGTTGTCGGGCGATAGAGTTCCGAAACCTCCAAATGGTATAGGCAACTCCTCTTCGAAGCCGCCATCAACATCCACAAGGAAATAGCGGCTCATCCGATCTCCGTATTCTGTACGATTGCTGCGAAATAGTATTCTCTTACTATCGGCAGTCCATCCCATAGGCACATTGTCGAAACCACCCCGCTGGGGCATCGGCCCTACATCATTATAATATGTAAGCTGCTTTGGGGTGCCTCCTTGTGCTGGCATCACAAAAATTTGCCTTGTTCCGGTATATTCGGCCGAAAACGCAATCCATTTCCCATCGGGGGAGATTTTTGGAAACAACTCCAGACCATTATGGGATGTGAGCCGCCGTGCATCGCCTCCCGTTGAAGGTGCAACCCAAATATCACCAGCATAAACAAATGCAATGCTATTGCCACTTATATGAGGGAAACGCATCATTCGGGCATCGTTCATGGCATAAGCCGAGTGCATGAAGCAAAAAGCAAAAAACCCAAAAAGAAAAAGCCTGATTCCACTCGGCAATATTCTGGTGTTTGAAATCGTGAGCTTAGTCTTTTTACGCAAAGATGCCTTATAGCATTCAGCGATATGAGGCTTCACTCCAGAAACCACCTCGCTTTTGAAATTCTTGAAAAAATCCCTGTTCATAAAATAGAATTAATGATTTAACACCTGTAAAGGTATAAAACCCAAATGGGTTAAATGCAATTTCGACTCTTACCAGCAACAAAAATTAAATTTATTTGTGTATCGACAAGAAATTCCATTATGTTTGTGCTGGATTTGTCATTTGAACCAAAAAACTTGAATTTAGCTTTAAGAATTGCAAAAAGAAAGCATTTGCATAGGTTTGGCATAAATCTTGTTACACGAAAAGGCAATTAACAGTTCAAATCTTTAAATAGATAGGATATGTTAATTGTTGTTACAACGAGTTTATAAATGCAATTTTTATCCATAATAATGATTAAATTTTGCAACTATAAAGGAGAAAAATGGTAAATTTGGTCAATGTTGCTTTGGCCTGGAAAGATCTCATGCGAATAACTAGATAATTAAAATTAAATTTCAGAACTTTAGTGTGATAATGTTTAATAAACGACAATTCACTTGCAAGCTTTTGTTTTAAATATGTTTTTCAATATCTTTGTTTTAAATTTCTCGGCCCTAAGCATTCTTAATTTTGCAAGCTAATAATCAACAACTAACGAAAACTTTAACAATTATGAAAACAAAAAAAATTGTAATTTTAGTCTTTTTGCTCGCAATACTCGGCACTAGCCTTGGATATGGGCAAGCTGCTCAAGAAAATAACGCCAACTACGATAGATTTTCTGTTGGGCTGGGTTTAGGTTTATTAAGTCCCTTTACCGATGTAATGGAGCGTAGTGTATTCCCTACTGCTAATGAATTAACTTTTGGTGGAAGTTTAATGCTAAACTACGCAATATCGCCAGCGCTAAGTTTGCGTGGTCAATTCCTATTTGGCAGCTTAAAAGGTAATGATATTATTGAAAGAAACCGATTTGAAAGTGGCATCCTTGAAGGAAATGTCCAGGGTTTGGTGAGTTTAATCAAACTTCTACATCCACAATGGGAAGGCAACACCCGCTTCGATCTTTACGCCGGTCTGGGATTAGGCTTAGTTAATTACCGTACGGAGTTTTTCCATAATAATATCTTAACAGCCGAACCAACAGCAACTGAGCTTGTTATCCCTTTGTCCATCGGTATGCGCTACAATCTTACCCCCCGTATTGACATCTTTGTTGAGTCAGGGTTTCGTATTTTTAGAGATGACAAATTGGATGGTTTAAACAGACCATTTTCGACAAATGATGCTTTCAACTTTACAAATGCAGGTATTGCCATAAAGCTTGGTCGCAACAATCGCTCACTTGCTTGGGCTTCTGTACCTAAGATGATGTACCCAGGTGATGTTACTCGCATGGATGAAATCACAAGCAGAGTAAATGCTTTGGACACTCGTGTAACTCAAACTGACAGGTCGGCAGTAGTTGATGCCCATGCACGGGAACTGCAGCAATTGAGAACCCAAGTTCAGGAAATTCAAAACAGGCAGGCTGCAACTGCTCAGCAAATTGAAGTCATTAAGAATGGCCAACCAGCCGACTTCAAGCCATCGGTAGCTGGATTGTTAAGTGTTTTCTTCAGACTCAACAGTGCTGTAGTTGATAACATTAACTACGAAAGAGTTGCAGCCGCAGCAAGATTCTTAGCAGAAAACCCCAATATGAACCTAGAAATCATTGGTCATACAGATATTTCTGGTCCAGCTGCATTCAATTTGGGTTTAAGTGAGAGAAGAGCAAGGGCAGTTTACAATATCTTGGTAAACGACTTCAATGTTGAAGCAACCAGGTTAAGCATTAGCTTCAAAGGCGAAGATCAGCCATTCGCAGATCCAAGATTGCGCATCAACCGCAGGGTGGAGTTTAGAGTAGTTGAATAACCTAAGAATCTCATAAATTCAAAACAAAAAAAGGAGCTAACGCTCCTTTTTTTGTTTTTTGATGCTGACGAAATTCTTTTTGAATTGAGGAAACTTATAAGATGAAGCAATTATTGCTGAATACATTCCGCATTTAGGGTGCTAAGGCACTATTTTGATTTACCAAAACACATTGAAGGCTATAAGAAGCTAATAGCTTTTTGAAAATCTTATGCCTTTTACAAAATCACGGCAGAAATTCCTTTAGGATAATCGTCATTTATTGCCGAGATAATCTTATCAAAGTCGGATTTGCTTTTTACAAAATCCAATTGGTTTACATCCAAAAGCAAGATGCGCAATTGGGGTTGCTGCTTGAGGTAATCTAAATAGCTCTCTTGAATTTTGTTGAGATACTCATCGGGTATTTGTTGCTCATACTCCCTGCCTCTCGTTCGGATATTTCTCTGCAATCGTTTTGTTTCCACAAACAAGTGAATCAACAAATCGGGCTTGGGGAGATTGGCATTCATAATGTTAAACAGCGTAATAAATAGCTGATATTCGTCGCTATTGAGTGTTTTTCGCGCAAAGATTAGAGATTTATTCAAAAAATAGTCAGAGATAGTAAAATGTGTGAACAATTCCTGATTTGCCAGCTCTCTTTTGAGTTGCTGATACCGTTCGGCAAGAAAAGAAAGCTCCAACGGGAAAGCATACTTCTCTTGATTTTCATAAAATTTAGCCAAAAATGGGTTGTCTTCAAACTGCTCAAGTATTAGTTTGCCATTGTACTGCTCGGCTATTTTAGATGCAAGAGTGGTTTTGCCTGCGCCAATGTTGCCTTCAACGGCAATATAATTGTATCGTAGCATAGATTTGCTGTTAAAATATTTAGTTCAAAGTTTCTGAGAGTTTTTCCACCTTCAAAGTGTCAATACATTCTTTATAAAGTGCAGATATGGATTTTTTCAGTATTGGATGCACAGCATTCGGAGCAATTTGCATCATGGGTAATAAAGCGAATTTTCGAAGGTGCATTCTTGGGTGAGGCAATACAATGTATTCTTCATTAATAATGACATTATTAAAAAGCAAAATATCTATATCCAAGGTGCGGGATTCGCAAATTCCTCTGAGCCTTGTTCTGCCAAAAACGACTTCTATGGCCAACAATATTTTCAATAACTGATTTGGGCTATTTGGCGTTTCAAGCTCAAGTGCCTGGTTCAAAAAAGGGGCAGTAGTTTCCATGCCCCACGGCTCACTAATATATTTATCGCTTAGCCTAACCACCCTTCCCGCCAATTGGTCAATGGCAATTCTGGCATGGTCGAATGTATGAGAAACATCTCCAATATTGCCCCCCAGAAGGATAAATGCGCGGTTGAGAGCTTCCATGCTTGGGTTTTTGCTTTGAGCAAAATTCTGCAAAATAATCCGTAAAGCAAAACTAAAACTACATTCCACCCTTGGTAAATTTTGGTTGCGGAATATGCTGCAATTTGCCAAATTTGCATGGATTTTGTAGCAGAAATCATTTTGTTACTGTTATATTTGTCATAGTTTTAATTTTTTACGGGAAGTGGTGCAATTTTCATGTGTGACAAATCCATTTAGACTTTTCTGATGTTTACCTGTAGGTTATCGTGTGCCAAATTGTTAGAAACTTTTTGAAATGACTTTCTTCAAATCATCGGCATTGGGTTTCTAAGAGTTATAACACCATCGTTCAAAGCGTTTAAGTCTATTTTTCAGCGGTTTTAACATAGTTTCTCCAAACATTAAAAAACAGTAAAGTAAATGAAACAATTTTTCAAGTTCATGTTTGCTTCCGTGGCCGGGTTTGCTCTGGCTATGTTGGTTGTTTTTTTTCTACTAATGGGATTTGTGGCATCTCTTGCAGCACTTACCCAACCGCAAGAAGTGGTGATAGAACCAAAATCGGTACTTCATTTGCGACTCAATCAAACCATAGTAGATAGGGGTGTTGACATGCCTTTTCAGGGGATGAATTTCATGGGTGCAGAGATTGCTTCTACGGTGGGTCTCAACGACATTCTGGAAAACATTCGCAAAGCTGAAAAGGACCCCAATATTGAAGGGATTTTCTTGGAGCTGAGTATCATAATGGCAGGCTGGGGTACTGTGGCTGAGATACGGGAAGCACTCTCTGATTTTAGTGAATCGGGTAAATTTATTGTTGCCTATGGAGAATCCAAATCTCAAAAAGCATATTATCTGGCTTCAGTAGCTGATTCCATCTTTATTAATCCATTGGGCTCATTAGATTTCAGAGGATTGAATACTGAGCTTACCTTTTTTAAAGGCTTGTTTGACAGGCTCGGGATAGAGGTACAACTTGTGAAATATGGTGATTTCAAAAGTGCAGCAGAGCCATTAACACAAACAAGCATGAGTAGTGAAAATCGAATGCAGATTACTGCTTATATGCAATCACTGTGGCAATCTGTGCTAAATGCGATTTCGCAAGATAGGGGTATTGAAGTTGCAGAACTTAACAGGATTGCAGATGCATTTTTGTCGCGAAGCCCGGAGCTGGCACTCGAAAACGGGTTGATTGATGGTATAAAACATCGAGATGAGGTAATGGAGCTACTATCGCGAAAACTTGAAAAGGAAGATGCAAATAAAATTGAACTTGTGAATCTCTCTGATTACAGCCGGGTTGCAGCACCCCGTGTAGGTGCTCGTAGTCGCAATCGCATAGCTGTGGTTTATGGATCGGGTTCTATTATGCCCGGTCAAGGGAGTGATCAACAGATAGGCTCCGATCGCATAGCAGCGGCTATCAGAGAAGCACGGATCGATACGGCCGTAAAAGCAATCGTCTTTAGAGTAAATTCGCCCGGTGGCAGTGCTTTAGCATCCGAGGTTATTCATAGGGAGGTCTATCTGGCTGCAAAAGTTAAGCCGGTTGTGGTATCCATGGGAGATGTGGCAGGGTCGGGTGGATATTATATAGCTGCACCTGCAAATCTAATAGTGGCCAATGCAGCCACCCTCACCGGATCAATTGGAGTATTTGGCATAATTCCCAATATGCAGGGATTCTTTAATGAAGAACTTGGTGTAACCTTTGACAATGTGAAAACAAATACCCATGCCGACCTTATGTCGATCCATCGTCCTCTATCGCAGCAAGAGCGATGGCTGCTCGAACAAGAAATAGGACGCATCTACAATGCATTCATAGCCCATGTAGCCGCAGGAAGAAATATCACGGTGCAGCAAGCCGACCAATTGGGGCAAGGCAGAATTTACAGTGGCATTGAAGCAAAGGAACTGGGACTTGTAGATGAATTGGGTGGGCTAAACCATGCAATAGCGCGAGCCGCTGAAAAAGCCGGCATCACCGAATACCGCGTTGTTGAATTGCCCGAAAGGAAAGACTTCTTTACACAGCTTACCGAAAGTCTTATAGGGGTAAGGCAACGAATTATAAGACAAAGCATTGGCGATGCTTATAAATACTATCAGCAAATAAACAACATTAAAGAGTTCTCCGGAATTCAGGCTCGTATGCCATGGCAGATCACTGTCGAATAGGAATTTAAAAAAGGGATACTCCTAATGGACTTAGGGGTATCCTTTCTTTTGGGCTGAAATTATCCCAACTTGCAACCTATGCAGGCAAGTAGTTTTATTTGCATCCATGCAAAATGATAAAGCAGTAATAAAATTTGCAACCAATTACTCTCGTAAGTGTATGTATTCTTGTTTCTACTAAAAGCTCTTCAATAACATTTTGAACTAAGACCTACTAAGAGATGGTCCTACGAGGTTGTTCATGGTTATAAACCAACTCCCTATTGGCAGGTGCAGCACGGTGAAGGCTGCAAAATAACTCATCTTTGTCAGGTCTGTCGACCTTGTTTTCACAGTTGCAGAGTAAACTATGAGCGAAAAGTTACATTCTTGAGGCTACTTCTATTCCTTAAAGTTTTCATTTACTAAGTACCTAAAGTTTCTTATCCCAGTCAAATTTTCGTTTCAATTTACTCATAATCTGCTAATATATTGAACTAAATTGATTACACAAATTTCGTATAGGGAATTTGAGGGTTAAAACAAAACCTTGGGGAGTAAGGGCTGAGTCCTTATCCCCCGTTACAAAAGTTGATGAGAGGCAGAACACTCGAATGTCCGTTTAAATACCAATGTTTCATCCCGGCGTGGTATGTGCTGAATTTTTTATTCATCCATCAATCTTACTAAAATCATTGAGAAAATGTCAACATTTTGATTGAATTCTAAAAAAGGACTTTTCCCTGATTCTTTTTGAATGTCAACTCCGTTGGAATAGGGAGTAACATCCAAAACTTTGCTCAACTGTATCGTTTTATTGCCTTTTTCGCCCATGAAAATCAACCTCTTGTTAGTCAAGTATAATTGGCCTGAATCAATTGTTTGCCAAACATCTTCTGTAACTCTTTGAGCAGAAAAACTACCCATTCGGTAATAAAGCCCTTTTGCAATTTTAATTCTTGCAATTGGGCCACCATAATTTACTCTTTTAGTAACTCTTCGTTGCTCAAGCCAATTTACTGAAACCTTGAAATGCAGGTTTTCTGATTTTTGAATACTGATATCAGAAACAATCGTAGGCAATTCGCCATTCTCAATTTGCCAATACAATTTGTATCTATCAAGTACTTCTTTTGATTTTTCATCAACATCCAAATCAATATTGAGGCTTTTTGCGATTTCGGTTATTTCAGTTTCTTCAGCGGGCGATAAGCGGCCATCAGAAATCACCCCGTCAATAAAGTTTTGTAAAATTTCTTTCGCATTGGACTCATAAATCTTGCTCACTGTTTCTTCTGATATAAGTAAATCCTTCTTAATTCTACTTTGGTAAATCA
>DMJL01000063.1:2050-6463 GCA_003451785.1 Bacteroidales bacterium | reverse complement strand
GCAATAGGACTTAATCCCATTTGCATAAAAATAAGTGCGGCAATAGGAGGAACTATCACAATACCTGCATCGGAGCCAATATTACCACATGCGCCGATAATGAAAATTACAGGCAAAACCACTTTCTTTGGCACAGAGAAGGCAATGGTGCGCATAGCAACCGTCATTAGACCACTACGCTCGGCAATAGATACACCCATTAGCATTACCAAAACAAGACCAAAAGGCGCAAAGCCTGCAAAGTTGGTAACCATCTCCTCCACAAACATTCTTAGACCTTCACCCGAAAGTAAATTAAGGGCATTAATTACTTCACCTGTACCCGGATCAATAGCCCTAACGCCTGTCCATGCTGATATTGCACTTACTACAACAACAATGATACAAATCCAAACGAACAACCAAAACGGATGGGGAAGTTTGTTGCCCATTACTTCTATCCACCGAAGTACCCTGTTGGAGCCACCATTGTCGTTGGAGGGCTGCCCTGTTGCTTGTGGACTTTGTTTTTCAGAACTAATTTCTTTTGCCATAAATAGGAAGAGTTAAAATAATGTATAAAACTTTGATAGGATTAAATGATGTGGGCTTTGGCGAACAGTTGATGCCAAGTTGCTTAATTTGCAGCAAATTTAAAAAAATTCGGCTAATGTAAACTTATCCCATAAAAAACCACGACCCGGAATTGCCCGGGTCGTAGAAATATGAGCTGATAAAGCAATAAAAACACTATGCTTCGTCCTTTTCCTCTTCTTCGTAAGCTTTGAGGAGTTGCGTTTGCACATCGGTGGGCACTTGCTGGTATTCTGCAAAGCGCATACCGTAGGTTGCACGCCCGCTGGTAAGTGAACTCAAAGAAGTAGAATATCTGTTTAGCTCTGCCAAAGGAACGCGTGCTTTTATTTTCTGGAAACCGCCTTCGCTATCCATCCCCATAATCACGGCTCGGCGCCCTTGTAGGTCGGTCATCACATCGCCCATCTTTTCTTCGGGTACAATTACCTCCACATCATAAATTGGCTCAAGAATTTTTGGGGCAGCATTTTTAAAGGCATCTTTGAAAGCGTTGCGACCTGCAAGCTTAAAGGAGATTTCGTTGGAGTCAACCGGGTGCATTTTTCCATCGTAGATGTTTACAATAATGTCGCGTGCATAGGAACCTGTGAGTGGGCCTTCTTCCATCTTTTCCATAAGCCCTTTAAGAATGGCCGGCATGAACCTTGCATCGATAGTACCACCCACAATACAACTATTGAAAATAAGCAATCCACCCCAAGGCAGTTTGTGCTCCTCGCGTCCGCGGATTGGAAACTCCGTTTGATCGGGTTTGCCTTCGAAGTAAGGCTCTATCATCATGTGCACTTCGCCAAACTGGCCTGCGCCACCCGATTGCTTCTTGTGCCTATACATAGATTTGGCACTTTTGGTAATGGTTTCGCGGTAAGGGATACGGGGTGCAAGAAACTCTATCGCAACCTTATTGAGGTTTTCAATCATCCACTTAGTTGTGTTTAGGTGCATCTCACCTTGCCCAGAAAGTATTACCTGCTTAAGTTCTTTTGAGTGCTCATACACAAGTGTGGGATCTATGTTGTTCATTTCCTTTAGAATGCCAGCAAGTTTTTCTTCGTCGGCAGTATTCTTAGCCCTTACGGCCATCCGTATCTTGGCTTCAGGATACACTATTGCCGGTACTATCTGGTCTTGATTCTTGGCACTGGTGAGGGTATTGTTGGTGTTTGTGTCCTTTAGTTTAATGGTAGCAGCAATATCTCCCGGCATTACCTTGTCTAACTTTTGCCTGTTCTTACCGGCAACTGCAAACAACTGAGACAATCGCTCTTTCGACTGGGTGTTGGCGTTTATCATATCCAAGGCTTCAGTAACAACGCCATTAAACACCTTAAAGTACGAAATCTCACCTAAGTGTTGCTCCACCGAAGTTTTAAAAACAAAAGCTACCGGTGCTGCATTGGCATCGAAATTCAAGATGCTGCCATCGGTAGCCTTCACAACTCCTACTTGATTGGGTGCTGGAAGTTTCTCGCAAACTACCTCTAAGAAGCGACCCACGCCTTGGTTGTGTTTGGTGCAAGCGCAAAACACAAGATACATTGTGCGTGCTGCAACACCTTGCAAAATACCTTTGGCAAGTTGCTCATCGGTAAGCGTGCCGTTTTCAAAGAAGGCTTCCATTAGGGATTCTTCGCTCTCGGCAGCTGCTTCCATGATTGCATTGTAATAATCTTCCACTTTGTCATTCTCGCTAGCTGGAATCTCGCTTACCACGGGTTTTCCGCCACCTACCGGAAACTTATAAAGCTTCTTTTTTAGAACATCCACCACACTATCGAAGCCATGTCCTGCATTAATGGGGTACTGGGCTACCAATACCTTTTCGCTGAGTTGGCTTTTGAGTTGCCTTAGTGTTTCATCGAAGTTGGCCTTTTCTGCTTCCAATTGGTTAACAAGGAACACAACGGGCTTTTCTAAGCGAGAAATATGCCGCCAAGTAATTTCGGTACCTACCTCTACCCCATTTTGCGAATTTATGACCATCACCGCTGTATCGGCAACTTTCAGGGCTGCTACTACTTCGCCAATAAAATCGTCGAAGCCGGGAGTATCAATGATATTGATCTTCTTTCCTGCATACTCGGTATATAATACTGTGGAAAATACAGATGATTGACGCTCTAATTCTATTTCGCGGTAATCAGACACAGTGTTCTTGTCTTCAATAGAGCCGCGGCGGTTGATAATTCCGCCCTCGAGCAACATTGCTTCGGCCAGTGTGGTTTTACCGGTTTTGGAGCCGCCAACTAAGGCAATGTTCCTAATCTCATTAGTGTGATAAACTTTCATGATAGTGAAAAACTGATTTTATGTTTAAACGATAATTATGTGCCTGACTATCAAACTATAATGCAAATACTCATAGCCTAAAAACAACAAAAAGCCACCCTTGCAAAAAGTGGCTAAAGTTAAAAAAAAACTTCAAACCCAATGATAAATACTCTAAAATTATGAATTGAGCTACAAGTAGGGTTTTATCACAAATTCTACAGGGAAATTAACGGCTACAATTCCCCTGCATTTTCACTACAAAAAATTTTTGAATAAAAAGCCTGAGATGAAGAATGCATGCATACAAGTATTTATACCTATAGACTGTTCCCCAAATTTTTTGAGCATCTTTGGCTCCTCGCAATCCAGTGCTTTTTTACAACCTAAAAGATGCCACTGCAACAAACTCGTCGAGGCGTTTCTGAATATCTTTTTGGGTGATTTTGAGCAAATTGTCTGTGCCAAAACCTTCCACTGTGAAGCTGGCAAGCACAGAGCCATACACCATTGCGTTTTTGATATGATGGAAGGATACTTCGCCTTGCGAAGCCAAATAGCCCATGAGTCCCCCAGCAAAAGTATCGCCAGCACCTGTGGGATCCACAACTTGGTCGAGCAACATTGCCGGTGCGTAGAATGCATTATCCTTATCAAAAAGCAATGCACCATGCTCCCCTTTTTTTACAATGAGGTATTTTGGTCCCATTGCTAATATTTTTTGGGCGGCCTTTTTTATAAAATATTCTCCTGAAAGCATTCGAGCCTCTTCATCGTTGATGGTAAGCACATCTATCATAGAAATCACTTCGAGCAGATCGTCCCATGCGGTATGCATCCAAAAGTTCATGGTATCCATGGCAATGAGCTTTGGGCGAGTCTTCATTTGCTGGATTACTCCCTTTTGGATAGCAGGCGTGAGATTGCCAAGCATCAGAAAATCTGCATGAAGCGCATTGGGCGGCACCACCGGATTGAACCCTGCAAGCACATTGAGTTCTGTAACCAAGGTGTCGCGGGTGTTCATATCATCGTGATACCTACCAGCCCAAAAGAAGGTTTTTTCGTCTTCTTCAATCTTTAGCCCGGTAAGGTCTATTTGCCTATGGCGGAAATAATCCAAATACTTCTGGGGGAAGTCGCCTCCTACCACCGAAATTAAATGAATTTCTTTCACAAGATGGCGGGCAGCCAGACTTATGTATGTGCCAGCTCCGCCAAGTATTCTACCGGTTTTGCCAAATGGGGTTTCTACCTCATCCAAGGCTACACTACCTACTATTAATAAGCTCATATTTGTGCAAAAAGTGCAAAATTACCAAACTTTATTGTACGGTGGTTGGATTTTTAATTCTAAGGCTCCATTCTTACAGCCAATTGCGCAACACGCCTTCCTAAGCCCTTTCCTTTATTAATAAATTGCGGTTGAACGCCCAACTGGGCAGTAAAAGGTGCTTCGTTGGTAATGGCCGATGCGCCAAAGGGTGCAGTCCAATCTTCTCCGCCTACTACTATCATCCCAAAGATGAGCATGGATTGCAAAATATTCACTTTCACAAGTTCTTCACC
>DMJL01000063.1:0-1669 GCA_003451785.1 Bacteroidales bacterium | reverse complement strand
GCGCCATCAAAGGGCCATGAAGCGATAAAGGCCTGCACCTCGGGCGAAACATTGGCATTGTGCACCGGACTGCCCAAGATTATGGCATCGGCTGCCAATAGGTCGTAGGTTGTCGTTTCTGCAATGGGCTTTAGCACAACCTCCACAAGACCCGACTCCCGTGCGCCATCGGCAACAGCCTGCGCCATGAGTTGGGTGTTGCCTGTTCTGCTGTGATAGGTAACAAGCACGGTGGGCAGAGCAAATCCTGATTGTACAGCTAAAGCCACAATTAGAATTACTCCAAAAAACCTTGTTGTGTTTTTCATCATAATGTGAATTGCGATGTTTTTCATGTTAATATGTTGGTGTGTATTTTGCAATATTTCTATTAAACATCCACCCATTTAAAACACATTTTACCTTGATTAATTGTTCAGAGAAACAAAACGGCACTATAATCCATAGGAGTTTTTTGCTTGTGGTGGCACTCACGGCTATTATTGATTTGCCAACAAAAAAGTAACAGGAATTGTAACTATAGATTTTACAGGCACTCCTTCTCGGATCGCCGGCAGCCAGTTGTTTAGCGTTCGTACTACCCCTACAGCTTCTTTGTCTAAATGTTCGTTTGCCCCCCTGAGGATGCTCACACCCGTTGCATTTCCTTGCTCATCTATTTGTACTGACACAAAAACCCTTCCTGTTTTACCCATCAACCGAGCTTCTAAGGGATAGCGGATATTTAATGTTAAAAACCGCATGAGAGCTGCAATTCCGTATCGGTAACCTGCTGGTCGTTCCGAGATGGTAATCTCCCTACCCGTTACAGCTTTGAAAAAAGCAACTGGGTCAACTAAGCTTAGGGTGGCAGGAAAGTAGTTTTCGTGGAGTCTGAATTTTGCTATAGTATTCAACAATTCTATTTGCTTGTCTGGAAATTTATTTATAAACTCAAAGGGTCTCATGCCTGTCGCCCTATGGTCTTCTGGGAATCTGGCAGTAACAAAATTCCCCATATCAAATCTTTCTGCGGCTAGGAGCTTATTGTCAGAAATCCTGTAAAGCCTAAATTCTCCGTGCTTATAACCTCTCCTGAGCTGACCTGTGAGCCGTTTAAGGCTGGTTTCATCGGTTAAGGATCTAATATGGTCAACTATTTCCAATGACCCTGTTCCATTTTCGATGATCGGCTCACCCTCTCTTGTAAATGACTCCGTAACTCTAAATCTTTCGCTAACACCAATATCGCCCGCGAAGTAGGCTACGAGCTTCAATTGACCATTATCGTGAAAATACTCCCATCGCCCTATGCGCCTTCCCTTGGTGTAGCTGCCCCGACTTTCCACAAGACCATTGGGATGGAAAAAAGCAAATGCCCCTTCCAATTCTCCGTTTTCATAAACCCCCTTCATCTTGAGCGTGTCGTTTATATAAAAATCGCGAACCTCGCCGTGAACCATGAAGTTGCTCAAATTAATCGGTGCCAAACGGTAAAAATGGGCATGTTCCTTGGGCACAATTATACCCTGCTCATTGAAATTAAACCTGAAAATTTCTTGACCTACAACAGGCAAAGAAATCGAGAATAGAACAAGTAAAACCAAAACTCTAATTGTAACGGATTGGAAGCGGTTTGCAATGTTCATTGGATTGGTTTTTAAAGAATTAACATTGATAAGTACCGTAT
>DMJL01000011.1 GCA_003451785.1 Bacteroidales bacterium | reverse complement strand
GGATAACCATCTTCAAGCACTAGGAGGCTGTCGCACTCTTCATAAATTTGCTTAATGAGGTTTGATGGAAGTGGGTATTGGGTGATTTTTACTACCGGATAGGGAACTATTCGGTCAGGATAATTTTCCATCAAATAGTTGTACGCTATTCCACAGGCAACTATGCCCAAACTTTTATCCGTGCCGGTGGTATAAGTGTTGTAGGGAGAATTATTGGATTCTTTATTAAATAGTTCTTGTTTTTCAATTAACTGTTTGTACTGCTTTCGGGCAATGGAAGGAAGTAACACAAATTGCCTTAAATTGCTAGGTAGCTGAAGTTTATTTTGCTCTCTCGAAGGTATTCGGGCAATGCCAGCGCGCGAGTGGGCTAGTCGGGTAGTGATTCGGAGCATCACAGGTATCTGAAACTTTTCGCTCAAATCAAACCCATAATGAACCATATCGTATGCTTCTTGTTGATTGGATGGCTCTAATACAGGAAGCATTGCAAAATTGCCATACACGCGCGAATCTTGTTCGTTTTGTGACGAGTGCATAGTGGGATCGTCGGCTACAACAAACAATATTCCGCCATTAGCACCCGTAATAGTAGAATTCATAAACAAGTCGGCAGCAACATTCAATCCCACATGTTTCATGCAAGTAATGGCTCTTTTTCCGGCATACGACATTCCAAGTGCGGTTTCGGCTGCGGTTTTTTCGTTGGCACACCAACTTGCAACAATACCTTTGGCCTTAGCTTCGGGCGATGCGCGCACATATTCCGTGATTTCGGTAGAAGGGGTGCCGGGATAGGAATAAATTCCGCTAATCCCTGCATCTATCGCTGCTTGGGCAATGGCTTCATCTCCCAACAATAATAATTTTTGCATTTATGTAAAGAATTTATTTTTGGATTAATTTTTGATTGACGCAAAGCTAAGTAAAATTACTTCTTTAGCCCAAATCACTGCGGAAATGGACTTTTTTACAATTGTTGAAAAAAAATAATAAAAAAACTTACCAACCATTATTAATAATGGCTAAATTGCAGCTTTAATTCGGTTTATGAATTTTTTGGCACACATATATCTAAGTGGAGAGAGTGAAGATATTTTGCTTGGGAATTTTATTGCCGATATGGTAAAAGGGAAGCAGATAGAAAATTTTCATCAAGGTATTGTAGATGGGTTTATGTTGCATCGCAAAATTGACACATTCACCGACAACCATCCATTAATTGAGCAGAGCAAAATGCGTATTCGCAACAAGTATAGGCTCTATTCGGGTGTGGTGGTAGATATGTACTACGATCATTTTCTTGCCAAATATTGGGCAGACTTTTCCAGTCAATCCCTTACTCGTTTTGTAAAACAGTCGTACAACATTTTGTTGAAAAACTATTTCTTGTTGCCTATGCGGGCCAAGAATGTCTTGCCCTACATGGTAGCATCCAACTGGCTTGTAAACTATGCCGATCTTGATAGAATGCGAGGATATTTTGAAGGAATGGCGCAACGAACCATGTTTAAATCCGGAATGGAAAATGCTGTAGATGACTTAGTGAACTACTACGACGATTTTGAAAATGAGTTTCGCACTTTCTTTCCAGAGTTGGTCCAATATGTGGAGCTTCAGGGAATATCCCACGAGCATCATCGAAATGGTGGCTATTTCAATACCAAGCCTTAGGCATTAGGTAATCCTGCACATAATCGGCTACTGCTTCCTCAAGGCTATAAAAAGGCAAGTTATATCCGGTGCTGCGGAGTTTTTCCATATTGGCCTGAGTGAAGTATTGATATTTGTCGCGAATATCTTCGGGAGTATCTATGTAATCTATGTGAACTTCCCGCCCCATTGCATGGAAGGTTGCCTTTGTCAAATCGTTGAACGAGCGGGCAATACCTGTACCTAAGTTGTAAATGCCCGAAGTAGGTTGCAACTGCATTAAGAAGTAAAGCACATTTACAACATCCTTCACATACACAAAATCGCGCGATTGTTGGCCATGGGCAAAGTCAGACCTATGCGAGCGAAACAATTGCATCTGCCCACTTTCCGAAATTTTCTTAAATGTATGAAACACTACCGATGCCATTCTTCCTTTGTGATACTCGTTGGGGCCAAACACATTGAAGAACTTCATGCCTGCCCAAAAGGGCGGTTGCGCTCCTTGCTCAATTACCCATTTGTCGAAATCGTTCTTGCTTTCCCCATAAGGGTTTAGCGGTTGCAATTGTGGTATCAAGGCATGGTTGTCGTTATACCCCAATGCCCCATCTCCGTAGGTTGCAGCCGAGGAAGCATAGATTAAAGGCAATTTATAGGCAACGCAATCTTCCCAAATTTTCTTAGAATAGTTGAGGTTTAATGTGTCAAAAATTTCTTTCCTAAATTCAGTAGTATCGGTTCGCGCCCCTAAGTGGAAAACAAAGCTAATGTCGGAATGATTACCGGCAAGCCATTGTGCAAATTCTCCTCGTTCAACCTTATGCCTGAATACCTTGTTTTTTAGATTCAGGTTTTTTGCATCATTAGAGAAGTCATCAACCAACACGATATCGGTAAAACCTCGGTTGTTGAGCTTGTTCACAAGACAACTTCCTATAAATCCTGCTGCTCCCGTTACTACTATCATTTGGCTGTATGGATTGGGTTTTTATAATTCTTTTTTCAGGTTTTGCAAAAAAGCCTGCACTTTTTTCAACGATTTGATTACTTCAAAATCCCTAAGGATTTCATCGGTATTTTGTTTGAGCTTCTCGCGGGCACCTTGCAAGGTATATCCGCGTTCTTTTACCAAATGGTATATCAAATGAAAATTGTCAACATCCTTCGGGGTGTAGTAGCGATTCCCTTTTTTGCTTTTGGTGGGCTTCAGAATGTCGAACTCCTTCTCCCAAAATCGTATCAAGGAGGGGTTTACCTGAAACATCCCTGCCAAATCGCCTATGGAATAATAAACGCGTTCCGGATTATGTTGGGGCTTGCTGCTCATGCCTGTTTTGTATGGTAAAATTATACAATCCTTTTGTATAAATGGACAAATACGGCTTCGGGGGGTTAAAAAATTTTCCATAGGTATTGGTAACTATCCCTATGCTAGCCAAAAAATTTACTTTGAAAAAAGAGAACGCCAAAACAGGTATTTACTGCTTTGGCGTTCTTGATTTTGGTGAAAATAGTCTTTTCTCAGGCTGCCGCAATTACGACATGGACTGGTTCACTCTGGAAGCAACTTCGTAGATATGCTCAAATTCAGCGGGCGAGAGGTCGTGGAAGAAGTAACCTACTGGATTTACAGTTCTGCCATTGCGAATCACTTCATAGTGCAAATGGGGTCCGCTGGAAAGACCCGTATTTCCGGAAAGAGCTATAACCTCACCTCTGGAAATCCTTTGCCCAACGCGCACCTGAATTCTGCTAAGGTGAGCATACAGTGTGCGATACCCAAAACCGTGGTCTATCTCAATCATAAGTCCGTAGCCTCCATTATGGCGTTCGGCTCTAACTACAACTCCATTTCCAGTGGAGTAAATCGGAGTGCCAACCGGTGCTATAAAATCAACCCCTGTATGCATCCGCATTTTTTTGTAAATAGGGTGAATGCGGTAGCCAAAACCGGATACCAACCTACTCGTTCCTCTTTCGATGGGGAAAATGGCTGGGATGGAGGCCAGCATATCTGCTTTGTTCCTAGCCATCTCAAACACATCGTCGAACGATCTGGATTGCACATACAATTGTCTGGCAATGCGATCTACCCGTTGGGTGGTAGAGATTATCAACTCGCTATTATTCAACCCCTCGAGATGGC
>DMJL01000043.1 GCA_003451785.1 Bacteroidales bacterium | reverse complement strand
ATGGCTTTTTTATATTCTTGGATACGGGTGTCCAAGGGTATTTCTTTGCTTATGCGATTCACTTTTTTTTGCGGCAATGATTGCGATAAAGAAATTAAAATCAACACTATAGCAATTGCAATATACGATGCTGCAGCAGCAATTCCTTGTGGAACTTGATAGGCATGCCCCAAGCGACTAACGATAATTGATGCTATACCGGCCAAGAGCATACTCCCAAAGAAAAAAGTGGAATAGACTAACTGTATTTGTTTCAAAGCTATTAGGTGTGGTGCTTGTGTTGTCATGGTGTAGAATGTTAAGTAAACAGCTTGCGGATTTTTACTAAAGAATCTATTAGGTAATCCAATTCTGCGAAAGTGTTGTAAACCCCAAACGATATTCTAACTGTGCCGGGTACCTGTAGAATATCCATTAGGGGCTGGGCGCAATGACTTCCGGTGCGCACAGCTATTCCCATTTTATCCAAAATAGTGCCTGTATCGTATGGGTGAATATCCGTGAAAAGGAACGAAACTACGCCTGCTCTTTTTGCAGGGCTTCCCATCAATTTGATGTTTTCTAAAGTTTTTAGTTTTTCAATGGCATATTGAATCAAATTGTACTCGTGGTTAGCAACGGCATCGAGTTGCAAGTTGGTCAAATACTTCAGGGCAGATTCCAAGCCCAACACATCGCCTACATTGGGGGTGCCAGCCTCAAACTTAAAGGGAAGCTCGTTGAAGGTAGTTCCACTAAATTTTACTTCTTTAATCATTTCGCCTCCGCCTTGGTAGGGTGGCATTTGCTCCAACCATTGCTCCTTACCATATAATACACCAACTCCCATTGGCCCATAAACCTTGTGAGAAGAAAAGCAATAAAAGTCGCAATCCAATGCTGCAACATCTATTTTCATGTGGGGTGCGGCCTGAGCACCATCTATAAGCACCGGTATGTTTCTTTGGTGAGCCTTAGCAATAATAGCCTCCACGGGGTTTACTGTGCCAAGGGCGTTGCTTACATGGGCTACTGCCACCATTCGGGTTTTTTCATTAAGCAAAGCATCCAAATCATCCAACACCAATTCGCCATCGTTGTTTACCGGAATAACCCTGAGGGTAGCCTTGCGATCTGCACAAGCTAATTGCCACGGTACAATATTGCTATGATGCTCCATTGCCGAAACAACTATCTCGTCGCCCTCGTGTATAAATTTCTTTGAGAAAGAGGCAGCAACTAAGTTGATAGCTTCGGTAGTGCCACGCGTAAAGATAATTTCGTGACTGTGGGCTGCATTGAGATGCTTCTGAATGGTGCATCGAGCATTTTCATAAGCTGCTGTGGCTTTTGAACTCAAGTAGTGCGCCCCCCTGTGAATGTTGCTGTTCTCTTTTTGATAGTAGGCATTCAGCCTGTCAATTACTATCTGAGGTTTTAGAGTGGTTGCGGCATTATCAAAATACACCAACTTGTGCCCATTCACCATTTGGTGCAACGATGGAAATCCGGTGCGCAATTCATCTACATTCAACTTCATGGGGAAGATGGTTTTTATGATAATTCTTAGTCAATAGCCGGTGGGACAAAGTTAATAGCAAACATCTCCCAAAAACAAGTTTCCAAAACCCATGCTTTGTACCTACACATAAGCATTGTGCTTCCAACTAAATAATGTATTTTGTCGGTTGCATTTTTTCGCTTAGCAAATAATTTGCTAAAATATTTGCCTTTGCAGAATAGGTTTATGGCAGTTTTTTAGAGTATTATTCCTGCAATTGTTACACACCTTGCTATGCGAAGCAAAATTTCGCCTGTGACCACCAAATTTCCTTCAACATAATATTAATGCCTTGAATATGCGTTTTAAATTTTTCTAATGTTCAGGTTAAAGGTGGCAGGAATATTGTCGCTGCAGTGAAGCACACATTGGTCGCAAAGAGAAAGTTCGCCTTTGAGCCGTTTCTCCACCATATTTGCAATGCGTTGTTTCAGAGGTTCGATGGTTATTTTTTTTACCACTTCATCGGCAAAAGCGTGCATCAACAATTGGCGTGCCGATTTCTCGCTGATTCCTCTCGAACGGAGATAGAAAAGTGCATTTGTGTCCAATTGTCCGATGGTTGCTCCGTGGCTGCATTTTACATCGTCGGCATAGATCTCCAATTGCGGTTGTGTGTTTACTTTTGCCCTTTGGGTAAGAAGAAGGTTTTTGCTATTCTGATAGGCTTGTGTGCGTTGGGCATCGCGTTGTACATGGATGGCTCCACTAAACACAGCTTTAGCATCATCGTCAATAATTCCTTTGAAAAGCTGATTGCTAACGCAGTCGGGAGCTGCATGATTTGCAAGTATTAGGTTGTCAACAAATTGCTCTTTGTCTGCAAGATACAAACCACTTATAGATGCTTGGGCATGAGGCTGTATCATATCTATGGAAACCGTATTTCGGGTAAATCCGCCATTCAAAGTCATAATATTGCTCGATATGCGGCTTTCAGAATGCAATCGGTAGTAGGTAGAAGTAAGCAAGGCAGAATTGCGGCCTTTATTTTGTACTTTGCAATGGTCAATGCTAGCTCCGGGCATCACGAATATTTCGAGCACGGCATTGGTAAGGGTGGGAGTGTGTGCAAGATCGTGGTCACAATGCACCAAAGAGAGATGCGAGTTTTGCTCAGCTATAATCAGGGTGCGGGGCTGTATGAATGTGGGGCTGTTAGTGTCCACAATATTTATGAGCTGAATAGGCTTTTCAACCTTAACACCTTTGGGTACATACACAAATAGACCATCTTGCAGAAAAGCTGCATTGAGTGCTGCAAACCCCCCATTAGCTTTCGACGCTGCCTGTCCAATATATTTCTCTACTAAGTTGGGGTATTCTTCAATGGCCTTGGCTAAGCTTCCGAGCACTACACCGTTGTTCAGGCGGGTTAGAGGTTTGTCTTGATACACACACCATCCATTGAGCATAGTTATGCTATAGGTATCCAAGTCGTTTACTTCGCAACTGAAGATGGTAGAAATATCGAATTGCCGGCTTTGGTTCTCAAAACTAAAATCGTAGTCATGCTGCATTATGGCCGTCATGTCGGTAAATCTCCACGACTCATCTCGTGTATTCGGAAACCCCGATTTTTGGAAATCGGCAATGGCCTTTTTGCGCAGCTCATTGAGGGCAGGCTGTGCCGAGGCAACTAACAGATTTTCGTTTGCATAAAAATAATCTGCCAGAGCCACTTGTAACCTTTGGGTATTTGAAGTAATGCTCATTTGTGCTTAATGTTTTTTAAAAAAGGCAATTGACCTACCTTTTAATTGGATGCGTATGAGCCTTTTGCTTCCTGTTTCACCCAATCATAGCCCTTGCTTTCCAATTCGAGTGCCAGTTCTTTTCCACCGCTTTTCACAATTCTACCGTCATACAACACATGTACAAAGTCGGGCACAATAAAATCGAGAAGTCGCTGATAGTGCGTGATGATGATGGTAGCATTTTGGGGTGTGCGTAGGCGATTTACTCCATTGGCCACAACTTTCAGAGCATCAATATCCAGTCCCGAGTCGGTTTCGTCCAATATGGCCAGTTTGGGTTCCAGCATTGCCATTTGGAATATTTCGTTCTTCTTTTTCTCACCACCCGAGAAGCCTTCGTTTACCGACCTATTGGTGAGTTTGGAATGTATCTCCACCAAGTTCTTTTTCTCCTCCATAAGTTTTAGGAATTCCCCCCCACTCAATGGAGGCAGCTCTTTATGCTTACGCATCTCGTTGATGGCGGTGCGCATAAATGTTGCCATACTCACTCCGGGTATTTCCACTGGGTATTGAAAACCTAAGAATATTCCTTCCCGTGCCCGCATTTCGGGTTCCATTTCGAGCAAGTCGTTGCCCAGATAAGTTATCTCACCGGTTTCTACGGTAAAATGGTCTCTTCCTGCAATTACTGCTGCAAGTGTGCTTTTGCCTGTGCCATTTGGTCCCATTATGGCATGTACCTCTCCTGCACCAACTTGTAGCTCAAAGTTTTTAAGTATCGTTTTTCCATCAATGGAGACAGAAAGGTTTGTGATTTTTAACATACAAAAAATATTCAAAAAAAATAATACTTGTTAACCCACGCTGCCTTCAAGGCTTATTGCCAGCAGTTTTTGTGCCTCAACAGCAAATTCCATTGGCAGCTTGCTAAGGACTTCCTTGGCATAGCCATTTACTATTAGTCCAATTGCACTCTCACGATCAATGCCTCGCTGGAGACAATAAAACAATTGGTCCTCAGATATTTTACTTGTTGTTGCTTCATGTTCCACAACCGATGTCTGATTGCCCACTTCAATATACGGAAAAGTATGCGCTCCGCATTTATCGGTAAGCAGCAATGAGTCGCACTGGGTGAAATTTCGTGCATTCTCTGCATTGCGGGTTGTTTTCACCAACCCCCTGTAGCTGTTGTTGCTTTGCCCAGCCGATATTCCTTTGCTAATGATTGTGCTGCGGGTGTTTTTGCCAATATGAATCATTTTGGTGCCCGTATCGGCTTGCTGAAAATTGTTGGTAACAGCCACAGAGTAAAACTCCCCGGTAGAATAATTGCCCTTGAGAATAATGCTTGGATACTTCCAAGTAACTGCAGAGCCTGTTTCTACCTGTGTCCACGATATTTTTGAATTGTCGCCCAAGCAAATTCCCCTTTTGGTAACAAAATTATAAACCCCGCCTTTCCCATTTTTGTCGCCGGGCCACCAGTTTTGTACCGTAGAGTATTTCACTTCTGCATCTTTGTGGGCTATAATTTCCACAATAGCTGCGTGTAGTTGATTTTCGTCGCGGATAGGCGCAGTGCAGCCCTCCATATAACTCACATAGCTGCCCTCCTCGGCAATTATGAGCGTGCGCTCAAACTGACCCGTGTTGGCTGCATTTATTCGAAAGTAGGTGGAAAGTTCCATGGGGCAACGCACTCCTTTGGGAATAAACACAAAAGAGCCATCGCTAAAAACTGCTGTGTTGAGGGCAGCAAAGAAATTGTCGGTATGGGGTACAACCGTTCCTAAATACTGCTTCACCAAGTCGGGATACTCCTTAACGGCTTCGCTAAACGAGCAAAAAATAACACCCTTTTCCGCCAAAGCCTCCCTAAAAGTAGTAGCAACCGAAACACTATCCATTACAGCATCTACAGCTACTCCAGCAAGTGCTTTTTGCTCACTTAATGGGATTCCAAGTTTTTCAAAAGTCTCCAAAAGCTCTGGATCAACTTCATCTAAGCTGTTGTATTTTGCTTTCTTTTTGGGCGCACTATAATAAATGATGTCTTGGTAATCAACAGCTTGGTATGAGACATGCGCCCATGTTGGCTCAGTCATAGTTTGCCAATGCCGAAAAGCCTTCATCCGAATTTCTAACATCCACTCCGGTTCGTTTTTTTGTGCCGAAATAAAGCGAATAGTGTCGTCGGTGAGACCCTTAGGTGCCTGATCCATCTCAATATCGGTATAAAAACCGTATTTGTACTCACCGGAGGTTACTTCACCTAATATGTCGTTTGTTTTTTCTTCCATAAAATAGAACCCAAGTTTGACTTTGTTGCTCATATTTGCAGTAATCTGCATGCAACAGCTTATTTAGAAGGATTATAAATTGGACTGCAAAGATACTAAAGCTAACTTCCTAACCAACATCGCTTCATAAACTTTTGTTTAATGTTTGGCTGAAAATACAAACGACAATATCTTTCCGGTCGCCCTTACAAGATGATTTTTGAAAGCCGATAACTGGGGTAAATAGGTGCATACCTCATAGTATATGGAAGTGCTTGGTTGGATACCCATAGTTATTAAAGTGTTTAGTCTAAATTTTGGTATTGAGCAAAGGCATTCTTTTCATCCGTAAATAATTTTTAGGTTTAAGGTCGGATGGAACTCCATGTTTGCTATTTTCATTGGTGTGTGTGTTAATTCGCAAACATGTTCGTTTCATAACTTCTATACTTCTTGCACTTACAAGGTTGGCATATTTTATTTTGTAGTTATCGCCAAATAATTTCACGCAAAAAAACCGTATCTTTGCACCCTCCTTTCGGGGCTGACATGGATTAGACAGCAGGTCGAGTGGGAGTGTAAGCATGCCGAGCGCTGTGAACGCGGCTCGTTAATCCCGATTCTCACGCCTATAAACGGCAACAACAATTACGCATTGGCTGCTTAATACAATTATTAAGTGCCTTTTGCTTCCCGGGAAGCTACGCCTGGCCGCGTCCCCAAGGAAGCATCGTCAAAAGCCGGGATAAGTCATGTAAAGCCTTGGTGCATGGATTAAAATTAAAAAGGCTCAGGTAGAGAATAGGGTCGCCTTTTGCCGGTTCGAAGCCGAATTAACAACTAAAGGATAAGCATGTAGAAAGCATTTTTGCTGCTTGTTTGGACGAGGGTTCAATCCCCTCCAGCTCCACAACAACTTTAAGCCAGTCCACTAAGACTGGCTTTTTCTTTTTTTATGTCAGCTTTCTGGTAAAGTTTGTTTTGCCCGAAAATTACGAATTAGCGCAGATTCATTTTGTCATCAGAAAGCCTTTCTAAGTAGAATAGTAGGCACTTGTATTGATTGGATATAAGTTCAATGCCACCGCCTTTTGATTTTTGC